>NZ_JBHIMS010000035.1:0-1026 GCF_042194285.1 Bartonella sp. MM97QHHN
TTATGGCAATGTTGCGGATGCGTTAGCAGGAGTAGGGACGTCTTTCACGAATATTCATAAAGAAATTAACAAAGTCGTAGGCGATAGCTTAGTTAAGCAAGATGAAAAGACGCATGTTATTAGCATTGGAGGCGAAAAAAGTGGCACGAGCATTACCCTTTCCAATATTGATGGAGCGGAACGGACTCTTTCTGGAGTGCGTGGTGGAGCGATTTCAGAAACATCGACGGATGCGGTGAATGGTTCACAGCTTTATTCTATGAGTAATGTCTTAGCGTCCTATTTAGGAGGAGGAGCGGGCTATAAGGATGGGAAATGGAGTGCACCGGAATTCAAGGTTGCACAATTTAAGAGCGACGGTAGTTCAGATGAGAAGACGAGCTATGATAATGTTGCAGCTGCGTTTGATGGTGTGAATATAGGTATGACCAATATCAACAATCGTATTCATGATGTTGAGAAGAATGTTGCATCCAATGGTTTAAATTGGAATGAAACTGAAGGAGCGTATGACGCGAAGCATGATGACAAGTCGAGCAAGATTAAGAATGTCTTAGCTGGTAAAGTTGAAGAGAATTCACAAGAAGTTGTGAATGGAGGTCAGCTATGGGAGACGAATGAGAAAGTGAAAGAGGTTGAAAAGAAAGTAGATACGATTGATCAACATGTAAAAGATATTACAACAACGGTTATGGATGGAGCGGTTAAATATGACAAAGATGATGATGGTAAAAAGACGAATAAGGTTACGTTAGTAGGAGGCAATGACAGCGAACCTGTTATGATAGATAATGTAGCGGATGGAAAGATTGAAACAGGTTCTCAGCAAGCTGTTAATGGTGGTCAGTTGCATGATTATACTGAAGAGCAGATGAAGATAGTTCTTGAAGATGCCAATAAGTATACGGATGAGAAAGTTTCTCATATTGTAAAAGATGGAGTTAATGAGGCTAATTCGTATACGGATATGAAGTTTGAGACATTGAATTATGCTATTGAGGATGTTCGCAAGGAAGCAAGACAAGC
>NZ_JBHIMS010000100.1:0-1076 GCF_042194285.1 Bartonella sp. MM97QHHN
ATTTTGCTTGATAGGGAATGCCGTCGACAAAAATGTTAAAATATTTCAAAACTCTTGGTAAAACGGGGATAGCCATTAAAAAATCTCCTCTAAATAATCATTCACAATGCGTGAACGGAATGTGATGTGTTCTGCTGGTGTTGTTGGTGTGAATTCGACATTGAAATAAACTTTTCCGCCTTCAATAGCGCTTGCTGTATTCAACTCTAGATCAGGCGTACAGCGCCCACCAAGAATGGCGCCTTGTGCTTTTAAATCACGCAAATAGGCATTGACGCTTTCACTCACGTCACTCATGTAGGTTTTTTTGATATTACGATCGACAGCCCATAGATGCCCGCGCAAAATGGCGTCATTGATCATATCTGCGGTTCTCACCACCGATAAGAAAGCAAACTTTGTATCACTTGAAAGTGTGCGATTACCCCAAAGACGATAACCATTTTCGCGGATAATTGTTGTGATGTTTTGTTCGTTAAGAAGGTTAGCGCGGCTTGATCGATCACCAATGGAAAAATCAATGGGGCGTGCAATACCAACAATGCCATTGATCACTTTATTGGAAGGAGAATGCCAAAAACCGTGTGTAAAATCAGTTTTAGCAATGACACCAGCAACTGCTGCACTTGCTGGCTGTTCTACAATTTTTCCATCACGATTCACCTTTACAAATGGATCAATAAGAATGGCGCGCTTTGAATCAAAATCTTTTGCTGTGCTAAGGGCTGCTTCATCTGTTGTGTTTGGTGCATCAAGCACCACAATGGCGCGTAGGCGTTCAGCAATGCCAATGAGTTCTGCTGCGACGGGGTTGGCAGTTGCACCAGTTCCATTCTCTTCAATATTCACACTGGAAGGGCGTTGATGTGTAAAGCCTGGAGCGATGAGAATGCGTGGTGTTTGTCCTACAATGGACCCCGCTCCAATGAAAGCATGAACACCTTCATAAGCGCCATTTGCGTTTACACCACCCAGAATATTGGTGAGTGTTGCATTTTCGTTGTCACCCTCGTTCACGCGTACGACAACGACAATGGCGCCTACTTGTTTAAAAATAAGATCAAGGGCATTGGGTA
>NZ_JBHIMS010000037.1:0-1082 GCF_042194285.1 Bartonella sp. MM97QHHN
ACCTTGAAAAAACACACATGAAATCAATAAGTTATAGCACCATAAAAGTGCTGTGGCGGAGGGGGTGGGAATGCTACATTTATATGCAATCAATAACTTATATAAAGGTAAGGGAATTTTAATTCCATTGATTTTATTAACTTATTTTTATGTCTATCCCGAACTTTTTTATAGCTTATTCTCAATCATTTTATCCAAATATGTAATCAGATTTTCCAGTATCTTACTTGACTCTTATTTTTATAAATCGTATAGTAATAGTATACGATAAGGGGTGCTAATGGCAATTGTGAGTTTCAGACATAAGGGCTTAAAATTATTTTATACAACAGGTTCCACAAAAGCTATTCGACCAGATCACGTAAAGAAATTACGCGTTATCTTAACGGCTTTAACAAGTGCTACCACGCCCGAAATGTTGAAAGCACCTGCCTTTAAAATGCATCCTCTTAAAGGTGAACTTACAGGATACTATTCTATATGGGTGAATGGAAATTGGCGTGTTACTTTTCGCTTTATAGGAACAGATGTGGAGCTTGTTGATTATCAAGATTACCATTGATGAAAGGAACGAAAATAATGATGCATAACCCCGCACATCCGGGCGAAGTTCTAAAAGTAGCTTTCTTAGACGAAATGGGGATAACAATACAAAAGTTAGCTAATCATCTCCATATGACAAGAGCTTCTCTATCAAGAGTGATTAACGGACATGCCTCTATGAGTACCGAACTTGCAGTGAAATTAGAACTAGCTGGTTTTAGTAAAGCGAAATTTTGGCTGGATATGCAAACAAATTATAATTTATGGCAAACAATGCAACAGACACAACCACCTATTTCTCCTCTGGTTTCTGAAGCACATCAAACGTCGCTTTGATTTCGTTTATAATTTTGACGGGGCTTTAGTTTTTTAGCTTCCGCCCGTTGCTCTAACCTTTTTGAAGTTTTTTAATGGCTTCTATTGCAAGGCGTTTTCTATCGGCTGTTTTGGTATAAAGAGATGCCATTTTATCTTCTGTCCAGCCAAAAAGCGCTTTCATTTGCGAAACTGTCGCACCAGCATTGGCTGCACGTGTTGCT
>NZ_JBHIMS010000058.1:0-1087 GCF_042194285.1 Bartonella sp. MM97QHHN
CAAAAGAGTTATCAGAAGGTGCGACATCTTCTGTTACAGAACTCACAAAAACAGCCTCACAAGTACAAGCGGGAGTAGAGACAGCATTAACAGCTTCAAGAGAAGCCAAATCACAATCAGAGGCAGCTGTAAGCACGTCAGAAGAGGCGAAAGGTTTAGCGGAAAAAGCGAATACGGCATCTACAGAGGCGCAAAAGGCATCAGAACAGGCATTAAGAGAAGCGACTTCTGCGAAAACAACAGCGGGCGGGGCATCTAGTATAGCCAATGATGCGAAAGGGAGTGCTGAGGCAGCTAAAACATTATCAGAAGAAGCAAAACGGTTGGCAGCAGCATCACAGGAGACAGCAGAAACAGCAAAGGCTAAAGCCGAAAGTGTAGAGGCAGTTGCGAATGAAGCAAAATCTACAGCGACTACAGCATTAACAGAAGCAAGAGAAGCTAAGAGTACGGCATCTGAGGCGAAGGGTTTGGCGGAGGAAGCGAAAAGCGCCGTTGATAAGGCGACAGGGAAAGTAGAGCAAGCTGTAAAAGAGGCTAGCGATGCGAAATCTAAAGCAGAAAATTTAGAGACTGTTGCGACTGAAGCGAAATCCACGAGTGAACAAGCAAGTCAAACCGCCTCTAGTGCAAAAAGCTTATCAGAAGAAGCAAAAGAAGAAGCAAGGAGCGCCAAAGCGACAGCCTTAGAAGCGAAAAGTGCAGCAGATAGTGCACAGACGAAAGCCGAGCAAGCGCAACAGAGTGCAACAGAAGCAACACGAATAGCCAACGAAGCGAAGGTAGCAGCAGAAGCATCGGTGCGTTCAGGAGAAACGGCAGGTGAAGCGAGTGTGGAGGCGTTGAAGGGTATAGCTACAGCAGCAAAGAGTAAAGCGGAAGCAGCAGAGAAGGTAGCAGAAGAAACGAAAGGTGCTTTGGATGGTCTAAAACAAGTAGCAGGTAGTGCGAAGTCTATAGCCGAAGAGGCAAAGAAGGTAGCTGATGGTGCACAAAAGAAGGCATTACAGGTAGAGACAGTAGCGGGTGAAGCTGAAAAGATAGCAAAAGAAGCCAAACAGACAGCAGGTTATGCTAACCATGAGGC
>NZ_JBHIMS010000046.1:0-1143 GCF_042194285.1 Bartonella sp. MM97QHHN
TCGTGATTATAGCGAGGAAGAATTTAAGCAGCTCCAGTGCATGATGCCCGATATCCAAGGGGCAGCTTTCAATAAAAAGGTCGTAAAACGTGCTTTTTTAGGGAGAAAATTGCTTGAATCCCCTGATCAACCTTTGGTTCCAGCGGGTCAATTGGGTTGGGAGTGTATAACAGGGTATTTTGATAAGATAGAACGGCAATTTTATGGGGTTGTCCGTCCGACAAAAGATCCACAACGATGGGCGAATAAATATTTTAGTCAAGTGATGTATATCCTTAATAGCCAATCCAAAGGGGGGCTTATTGTCGAGGAAGGGGCGTTTAAGGACATCAGGCAGGCTATGCAAGATTGGGCGCGGGCTGATGCGTTGCTAGTTGCTGAAGATGGCGCTCTTGCAGAAGGCAAGATACAACCAAAGCCTGTAGCACAGTTTCCAGAGGGCTTTTTCCAGCTGTTTAATGAAGCTAAGGAAGCAATTAATCAGGTGACGGGTTTATCACCCGAATTCATTGGTACAAGGGAAGTGACACAAGCGGGTATTTTGGAGGCACAACGACGCCAATCCAGTTTAAATCTGCTTGCTTGTCTGTTTGATGGTTTACGTTTGTACCGCAAGCGGCAAGGTAAGATTATTTTGCACTTGATACAGAATTACTTGTCCGATGGTCGTTTGGTACGGATATCTGGTGAAGAGAATGCGCAATATATTCCATTGACGCGTGAAGAAGTAACGAGTGTCGAGTATGATATTGTAGTTGATGATGCGCCAACCAGCCCGAATGAGAAAGAGCGCACCTTCGGTATCATCACACAGCTGCTCCCATTGCTTCAAAATGCCATTACGCCGGATATTATGCTTGATCTACTTCGTTACTCACCCTTGCCTGCGTCATTACTCAATCGTGTCAGTGAGAAGTTCCAACAGCAACAAATGGCACAACAACAGCAGATGGATCCCGAGCAGGAAATGAAGTTGCAGGAAAAGCAACAAGACTTAGAGACGAAAGCACAGATGCATCAGATGGATTTGCAACAAAAGCAGATTGATCTTTTTGTGCATCAAGAGAGAGCAAAAACAGACGCAGAACTGATGAAGCAACGCTATGAGATTGAACGGCAGAAGCTTCTCAATGATCAGGCACA
>NZ_JBHIMS010000069.1:0-1147 GCF_042194285.1 Bartonella sp. MM97QHHN
TAGCCATATTCCACATCCACAAAGAATGAAGCTCTGTAGCTTTACGGTAAGGCATAAATTGCTGTTAGCAAATCTTCTTTTGAGGTAAAGATGCAAACAGTAAGCGACGTGATCTCTTAAAAGATAAAAAGATACCTTACCTTTGACTCTGAAAAGCGTGGGGTTTTATCTTTCGTAATTTAAATAAAGATGATTTCATCTCTTTGTTTTTTCTAGCTAAAAATCTTTCCTGCAAACATTGTTTAGCCAGAATTGAAGAAGATAATATCACCTATCGATTATCAATATGGAGGCTAATAGTATGAAGCCACAAGATTCTTCCCTCCCTCATTCCTCACAAACACCAGAAGAGGCAAGTGCACCTGAAAGGGCGCATGCAAATGCATCGTTAGACACTCTTACTGCACATTTAGAACAATCCAGTAGTGAAAAAGGCAAAAATATCCCATTCAATCGTGAAGAATTAAAAGATATTGTTGCCCGTTTAGAGGATGATATCTCAACGGGTCGTTGGTTCACAGCTGATTATGCAAGTACAGACCTTAAGCTAATGCCAGCCTTGGTAGATCAGGCAAATCGTAAATATCCCGACATGCGTCTTCAATTGGCAGCGTCATCTCACGACTTTGCCCTTGCACTCAAAGAAGCCATCGAAAACGGCGTTCAATCTTCTAGATTTATCATTCACACAAAGGATAGGGGAATTCATTTTGCGCTCATTGATCATCAAACCATAGAGGACAAAACATCGGTGATATTTTTTGAACCTACAACATTTAACAATATGAAACCAGCAGTACTCGCATTAAGGACGCAATTGGCCCTTAAAGCGCATGAATTGCCCAACTGTTCTTTTGCCATGGCAGAAATGGACATTCAACGCAGTTCCTCTGAATGTGGAATGTTTTGTTTAGCGCTCGCTAAAAAGCTTCATACCGAATCTGCTAAATTAGAAAGACTGCACAAAGATAATATTAAAGGTGTCTTATGTGAACCAGACACGCCTTTACCTGCTGAAAAATTGGACCCATATCTTCCGACCACTTTTTACAAACACGTGCAAGGAAGAAGACGTCTTGGGGAATATCTAAAAGCCAATCCAGACGCGGCACATGAAAAAGTAAACAAAAAAGGCGAAACCCTAAAC
>NZ_JBHIMS010000064.1:0-1166 GCF_042194285.1 Bartonella sp. MM97QHHN
TCTAGGTGAACTTTGTATCACTATCTCTGGGTATAAAGACGAGCCTTATGTAGATACCATAATTTCTGAAGACATAATGCAACCTATAAAATCCAAACTCTAACAACCAAACAACATTTTTAAACACCAGCGTGATTCACGCCACGGGTGAATTGCGCTCAAATAGGAGGAAATCAAGATGAGTGAACTAAGTACCACACGAACGGAATTAGTGGAAACAACGAACGATTGTGAAGTCAAATCTACAGCTATGGAGCTGATTTTAGAAAGAGCTCTAAAAGATGATGTCGATATGGAACGTCTCAAGAGCCTTCTTGAATTGCGAGAAAAGGAGATAGAACGACAAGAGCGTCAAAACTTTGTCCGTGATCTTTCTACTATACAAGTGGAATATAAAAATATCGAACAAAATGCCATTAATACACATACTAAAAGCACCTATACAACGCTTGATAAATATATTGATGCTATTAAAGAACCTCTTGCAAAACATCACTTTGCCTTGTTCTCTCGTATCAAAGACCAGAATTCAAATAGTATAACCGTAGAAATGACTTTAAAGCATATATCGGGCAATGAAATATCAACACAAGGAACATTTCCCCTTGATGCTACGGGGAGTAAAAACAACGTACAAGCGGTTGGTTCTACTATAAGCTACGCACGTCGATATCTCTTAGGCATGCTTCTTAATGTTGCAAGAAAAGAAGACGATACAGATGGAATAACACTTCTTGCGGGTATCTCTTCTGAACAGATGAATGAAATCAAAGAATTAATTAAAAAAACACAATCTGAAGAAAGTAGGCTTCTCTCTTTCATAGGAGTAAAAAATCTAAAAGATATGTCTTTTAAACAAGCACAAACCGCTTTGTTTTCTTTGAAAAAAAAGCAACGAAAGCAAATGAATAAAGCACAACAAGAGCAATTAGATGCACCTATACAAGATATCGAATATGCGCCAACTCAACAAGAAACGGCGGTGTGAAATGGAACAAAGGACAGCAGAGTGGTTTCAAGCGCGCTTGGGTAAAGTCACTGCTTCAAACGTTTACAATGTAATCAGTAAGACAGCAAAAGGTTTGCCTACAAGCAAATATGAAGACTACAAAACGAAACTCATGACAGAACGCTTAATAGAGGAAATAAGCCAATCTTATACAACA
>NZ_JBHIMS010000115.1:0-1189 GCF_042194285.1 Bartonella sp. MM97QHHN
AACAAGCATTATTTATTCAATGATCTTAGAGACGATACCGGCACCAACAGTACGACCACCTTCACGAATAGCAAAACGAAGTTTCTCTTCCATCGCTATCGGAACGATCAACGAAACATCCATCGCAACATTGTCACCTGGCATAACCATTTCCGTTCCTTCTGGAAGCGTAACAATACCTGTAACATCCGTCGTGCGGAAGTAAAACTGAGGACGATAATTCGTGAAAAATGGTGTATGACGTCCACCTTCATCTTTTGTCAAAATGTAAGCTTCTGCTTTAAACCGTGTATGAGGTGTAACGGATCCTGGCTTTGCCAATACTTGACCACGCTCAATCCCTTCACGGTCAACACCACGTAGCAGAGCCCCTATATTATCACCCGCTTGACCTTGATCCAAAAGCTTGCGGAACATTTCAACGCCTGTAACCGTCGTCTTAGACGTTGGACGAATACCGATAATCTCGATTTCCTCTCCAACTTTAATAACACCACGCTCAACACGACCCGTAACAACGGTTCCACGACCCGAAATCGAAAATACATCCTCTATCGGCATCAAAAATGGTTGATCAACAGGACGTTCAGGGGTTGGAATATAATTATCAACTTCACTCATTAAAAGACGAACAGCATCTTCACCAATGCTTTTATCCTTATCCTCAAGGGCTGCCAACGCAGAACCCTTAACAATTGGTATATCATCGCCTGGAAAATCATATTTGGATAAAAGTTCCCGAACCTCAAGCTCTACAAGCTCCAAAAGTTCTGCATCATCAACCTGATCAACTTTATTAAGAAAAACAACAATTGCTGGAACACCAACCTGACGTGCAAGCAAAATATGCTCACGCGTCTGAGGCATTGGGCCATCAGCTGCTGAAACAACCAAAATAGCACCATCCATCTGTGCTGCCCCTGTGATCATGTTTTTCACATAATCAGCGTGTCCTGGACAATCAACGTGCGCATAGTGACGATTTTCCGTTTCATACTCAACGTGTGCTGTAGAAATAGTAATTCCACGTGCGCGTTCCTCTGGCGCAGCGTCAATTTGGTCATAAGCTTTAAATTCACCAAAATATTTCGTAATCGCTGCTGTCAACGAGGTCTTCCCATGATCAACGTGACCAATCGTACCAATATTAACATGCGGTTTTGTTCGTTCAAACTTGCTCTTCGCCATT
>NZ_JBHIMS010000015.1:0-1193 GCF_042194285.1 Bartonella sp. MM97QHHN
GAGAAAGCACTTGGTATTCAATTAGGTAGGTATCAAAATGAAAAAAAGTGAAAAAAATAAAAAATACGTATTGACTTTAAAGAAAAGGTCGTTTATTAAGGTTGGCAAGTGCTAAAAACACTATATGAATAGCGAGTAAGCCACGATAAGGTTTCTCCAATTTTTAAAATACTGACTTTCTTTTGTGCTGTCTCTAGCATATAACGATTATGTCGGGTGTAGCTATACCATACAATACCCTTCGCGAGGGGAAAGTATAGCGGCGGACTATTCACCGTGTTTTTAGCGCCCGGCGCCCTTATGGGTTGTCAATTAAAAACTCTATTGAATAGGATTACTAGCATGAACGCTACAGTTAAAAAGAGAAAACCATCCAAAAAATATGAATTGACTAATGAAATAGATCATATGACTGGTCTCACATTATACCGTATACGCGCCTTAAAAGATTTTGGAGATGTCAAGGCGGGGGATTTAGGTGGTTTTATAGAAAATGAAAGCAACCTATCGCATTATGGTACGTGCTGGGTATATGATAAAGCCCGCGTTTTTCAAAATGCCCGCGTTTCTGGGAATGCAAAAGTAAGAAGCTTTTTTGTAGACGTTTGTGGGAATGCAAAAATTTATGGGAATGCTATTTTTGAAGCTATTTTTATGGGAGGCAATGCGCGTCTTTATGGGAATGCTCATATTAAAGGTGCTGTTGTAATTGAAGGCAATGCAAAGATTTATGATAATGCCTATGTAACTGATCATGCTCATATTTCTGATGATGCCGTCATTTGTGATAATGCTCATGTTGGAGGCAATGCAAAAATAAGCGGTGCTGCTTATATTTGTGATGACGCGCGTGTTTTCGATGATGCCGTTGTATGTGGTGCTCTTATCTCAGGAGATTCTTATGTTCATAGCGCCGCTTCTTTAACAGCAGATGATCATATTTGGAATGAAGCATATCCCGAATTTGGTAGTGAAGATGATTATTATCGTCATGAGTATTATGATGATTTTGAAGACTATTATGATGCTGATCTTGAATCGGAAAATGATGACGATTTAGAATGTGAATTAGAATGTGAAAAAGAAGCTGCTTAATTAAACAATAGGGCGGTGCGGGGGCGCCTCCTTATAACCATTTCATTTAAAAATTTGTTTGAATATTAGATTAGGGAGCTACCTATGACCACTAAAAC
>NZ_JBHIMS010000036.1:0-1200 GCF_042194285.1 Bartonella sp. MM97QHHN
CATTGATTTATAATGATAATATAGCGTTATTCATATTGAATTAGAATCCCGAATAACGTAAGATTCTCTCATTTCAAATCTGTTTATCTTGAATCAACTAAAACCACTCATTTGTACATAACAAGTGGGATGAGTGTATGGATAAAATTTGTATAAGAAAGGACTAAAAATGGCTCTTATGAACCGTCTTAATGCAAGAGCTGTCGCAACATTGGGAGCTGGCAAATATAATGATGGTGCCGGCTTGTTACTTCATAAGCGTAAAGATGGAGGTGCTCAATGGATTTACCGTTTTACCATTCATGGGCGGCGCCGTGAAATGGGCTTGGGTGCCTTGAGAGATGTCTCTTTAAAACAAGCCCGTGAATTGGCAACTGGGTGGCGCTCTGTTCTTCGTGAAGGTCGTGACCCCATTAAAGAACGCAATAAACAAAAGCGTGAGGCAATAAGTAATCTCCATTATTTAAAAGATATCGCGTTGGATGCTTTTGAAAGCCGTAAAGCTGAACTAAAAGGAGATGGTAAAGATGGGCGTTGGTTTTTACCCTTAAAACTCCATATTCTCCCCAAATTAGGTTGCCTCCCCGTTTCAGAGATTACACAAACAGAGATACGCAATACACTTGCTCCCATTTGGCATACAAAAGCAGCAACAGCTGATAAAGCTCTTACCCGCCTTAATATTTGTCTCAAACATGCGGCTGCTTTGGGTTTGGATGTTGATTTACAAGCAACAGAAAAAGCACGCGCTCTCTTAGGTAAACAACGCCATAAAACGCAAAATTTTCCAGCTATGGATTGGAGAGATGTCCCTGCCTTTTATAAAACACTTTGCGAAGCATCAACCTTAACACAACTGGCTTTGCGTTTGCTTATTTTGACAGGCGTTCGTACCAACCCTTTGTGTCATATTCATAAAGACCAAGTTGATGGCGATATCTGGACAATCCCTGCTGAAAATATGAAAGGTCGACGTGATACTACAGAAGAGTTTCGCGTGCCTCTATCATCAGAAGCATTAGAAATCTTAAAACAAGCGCGCTTGCTTTCTCGCAATGATTTCTTCTTTTCTGCAACCGGTCGGGGTCCCCTCGCTGCAAATTGTATGGCTCAATATATGAGAGACAATAAAATTGAGGCATGCCCCCATGGATTTCGTTCTAGTTTACGTGATTGGCTCGCTGAAACAACCGATGCCCC
>NZ_JBHIMS010000025.1:0-1229 GCF_042194285.1 Bartonella sp. MM97QHHN
ACCAACAGACGATCACTACCAAACATTGCATATAGGTTCTGGTAAACCAGACACGCAAGAAGTCTACAATGCAACGGATGATGCGAAGATTTACTTCAACGCTGAATGGAGTGATGGTGCTGCAATAAATGACCAAAAAACCGATAGACTTTTGATCCATGGAGATGTCTCTGGCAACACATCAGTTTATGTCACGGGGCGCTTAGAAGAGAACAATATCGAAGCAAATACCTCTGCTGCTGCCAATGTCCGTGGTCTTTCACTCATTCAAGTTTCTGGAAAAGCAGAAGAAAACTCTTTCAAACTCGTAAATGGCTATACCACAAGAGATGGCTTACCGGATATGTATACACTACGTGCCTATGGACCAGAGTCAAGCCATGGACAAGCCGATGTTGCACAAAACCTCTTTGATGAAAAGAATGAAAATTTCTGGGATTTCCGTTTACAACCCGAGCTGCTTAGCTCCAATTCTGGTTCAAATCCTGATCCTGAAACAAATATCCCTACCGTTGCCCTTGTACCACAAACAGCAAGCTATTTGGTCATGCCAAATGCTCTCTTCTACAGTGGATTAACCGATATGGCTAAACAAAACGCGCTTTTAGCCAATATCAGAACATCCGTCTTAGGAAAAGAAGAGGAGAAACAAACTGGTTTCTTCCTTTACACCTATGGAAGCACAGGAACTTTATCTTCTGAGCGTGGTCCTCTCAAATATGGTTATGGTGCTGATATCCGCTATGCTGCTCTCCAAGCCGGAGTCACATTGGCAGCAATTGAAGGGCAAAATACCACAACACATCTCGGTCTTGTAGGCACCTATGGGCAGCTGTCGTTCACACCAAAGGACATGAAAGATGCAGGAAAGAACACGCTGGATAAATGGGCCATTACAGCCTATGGCAGTATACAGCATAACAGTGGTTTCTACATCGATGCACTCTTGTCCTATGGTATCCTAAAAGGGCATATCGCCAATGCCATCAGAGGCAATACCGCAAAGTTGAACGATGCCAAAATGTTGAGTATCTCCACCACTGTTGGCAAAGAGTTTGTAACCGGAATGGAAGGCTTAACCTTTGAGCCACAAGCACAAGTTGCCTATCAACATTTGATGTTTAATACCATTGAAGATGCTGATAATTTTACCGTTGATATGAAAAATCCTTCTCAATGGTTAGTACGCATTGGTGGACGTTTGACAAAAACCATTTCCACTGAAAACA
>NZ_JBHIMS010000051.1:0-1272 GCF_042194285.1 Bartonella sp. MM97QHHN
TAACAGAAGATGTCGCACCTTCTGATAACTCTTTTGCTTGTTCTGCAATATCCTTGGCATCATCGGCTGCCTGTTTGGCTCCATCTGCCTTTAGACTTGCTTGCATGGCTACAGTCTTAACTTCATGACACGTTGCTACCGCCGTCGCTGCTACTTGCGTCGTCTCTGTTGCTGTTTGTGAAGCTTCTCTTGCTGTTTGTTCTGCACGCGTTGCAATGGTCTTCGATTCATCGGCTAACCTCTTGGCTTCGGTCGATAAATTAACAGCATTCTCACTGCTCTGTTTGACCTCTTCAAAACGTTGTAATGCCGTAGAAAGGGAACCTTTCGTACTATTGATTTCCCCTGAGGCTCTATCGACTGCTGCTTTTGTCTCTTCTGCCATGCGCTTCGCTGCATCAGAAGTATTCTTGGCTTCTTCTGCTAAGCCATTGGCTGTATCCGCTGTCTCTTTCGCAAGGCTAGCCGTTGTCGTCGCTGCTTTAGCTTCTTCCTTCGCTTCATGAGACGTCGTAAGCGCTGTTGTCGCTGTTTGAACTGTTTTCGTCACTTCGCTAAGCGCTTGTTCCGAAACCCTCTTCGATTCTTCTGCAACCTGTTGCGCACCATTCGCACGCGACATGGCTTTTTCTGCTTCTTGACGTGCATTAACAACCTGCTCTAACGGCGCAAAGGTTTCATACGAATACAAAGATGCCGTCCCTAAAAGCTTTGGAACAACAACGCTGTCTTGAGAAGTTCCTGCTATCATTTCTTCTTTCGTTGCAACAGGTATCAAATATTCATGTTCATGATCGGGTATCTTCATCTGTTTTCGTCCTCACATCATTCAGAGCACTTCGTCTAATGAACACTCTTTCAAATCTTCAAACTCTTCTCTTAAGGTCTCTAAGCGCTTCTCTAAATCTTTCAGTGAACCATCAAGCTCTGTTTTCAAAGCGGCTTTCAGTAAATCAAAAACGCCAGTAAGCGGCGCATGTACAAAACCTCCCCCAGAATACAAAACGACCCGTACTTGAGACGGGTCGCTAATCTCTGATATCGCAAACGGTTTTAATGACATTTCAACTCCTCATGTCTTGATCCCATAAATTACACTCACATTAACGGGGCGCGTTTCAACACCACCAACCCTCTCTGCCATGAGATGATGTTCATGATGCTCTCTGTCATTCAGACCTTCTGTTATAGGCGTTGAATAATATAAAAAATTAGCAAAGGGGCTCCTGATAAACCAAGGTAAACGCGGCGGCTTGTCTTTTTCTGTAAACC
>NZ_JBHIMS010000095.1:0-1282 GCF_042194285.1 Bartonella sp. MM97QHHN
TCATAAAAATTACTTGCGTAATATTCAGAATCTTCAGATGTATACTTGAGATAGAGTGGGCATTCACCATCCCGAAACTGCTTATAATCAAAATAAAAGGTTTCACCAAAATCAGTTGTGCAGATAACAAGTTGTTTGGGGTCCGTAAAGCCATCTCTTCTATCGAGCAAATTTCGGTAAACAATATCACCAGCAGGAATACCTGCACAGATTTCATAAATACTGAATATTTCTTCACCTCCAATTTCTCCTCCTCCATAATTTTTTAAAAAATTCTTATAGGAAGAGGTAAATTGTAAACCAAGAGTGTTCTCAGCTGTTTTAATCCGTACATCATCAGGTGCATTATCTTGAGTACCAAAATTAATAACATGACTATGCATATCAACATATTGTGCAACATCTGATAAAGTATAACTTTTCATAAATTTTTCTCCATAAGTCACAGCGTGTTTTTACTCATAATGAGTGCTCCTAATGATCAATCTTTTTCTACTATAGCCAATGGAATTGAGATGAGATTGATAAAATCATAAGAGATATGTTCTTGACGGAGCTCTTTTCTCATCTGTCTCTGTACAATCATCTCGCATTTACAATATATGATGGAATTAAAGGAGGTGATCATTAAAGTTTAGAGAGCGCCTTTTAGGGATATTATTTCAATATTTGCAATAATTACTCTTTCTTTTTTCCTACTTAGGAATTTTTTTTGAAATCCAACAAATAACTTTTCTGATAAAATTTGTCTTTGGATTCATAGGAGCAACCAAACTCCTGCCTTGATAAAATGAGTAGAGAACCTCAACGAGAGGACTATCTTGTTCTTGTGTCACAGGATGTAACATAATAGGTCTAAAATCGACTCCAATAGGTGCTCTTCCTGATACCATTCTTTCCACATTTGTACCCGTTACTATCTGTCCTTCTTCTTTCCAAGAAGAAACTGTTTCGGGCTCAAACAGTTCATCTTCCTGATAAACTTTTTGACTTTTAAATTCCACCGGCTCAGCTGCCCCCATACTTTTTTTCTTTATCCATTTCATGATTCATAATCCCCTCAATTTTTTCAAAATAATCAATTTATTCTTTGTTCTAAATAGACTTAAATAAACTCTCCTTCCAAGAGCGAGGTTATTCCTCGCTAGAAAGCTCTGAGTGATCATCAAAATCTTTTGCTACCCGTTCAATCAAAGCGTAGCTCACTTGCTTCACCTTTGCTACTTCTTTGGCTAAAGCTAATGCACGTTCAAGGTGGGTTTTGTTGATGCTCTCGTCAAAG
>NZ_JBHIMS010000004.1:0-1318 GCF_042194285.1 Bartonella sp. MM97QHHN
AAAAGTATCCCCCACGTTATCACGATAAGGCTCCCAGCCCAGTCTTTTTAAAATCTCTGTGACATCTTTAGTTTGCATCATGAATCACTTTCCTTGTGCAAGAAGCTCTGTTAAACGGCTCGGATGACGAATAACTTCGTATTTTATCGGTCTCCCCCAACCCTTGCCCAGTTGTTCTTTAGGCCAATTTTTCTTAAAATCATCTAATGCTTCCTCAAATTTTTCTGCACTTCCTTTATAATCTCTCTTAAAATCGCTGAGTTCCTGTTGATATTTATTTAGCTTTTCTTTGTTTTTCTCAAGGAATTTTAAAACAACATCTCCTGTGGGTTGCGCATCTCCTGTTTTATACTCCTTTTCCAAAATCTTTTGGTTTTCGGTTAGACCAGCATTCCCCGTTTTTACCTCAACAATTTTTAATTCACCATCCTCTATATAGAGAATATCAGGACGGGATCTTATTGCAACTTCCTTTGTCCCTCCTTTACCATCAGGTTTCTCAACTATTTTTTTAAACGATGCTTCTTGCGTACATGTTGTGCATCCTGCTTCCTGTAATTTTTGCATTTCTTCTGTACGCTTTCCGTCATGATGCTCCTTATTTTTTTCGAGTGTTTCACGATTGCTATTGCTTTTTGAAGGCTTTTGAGACATTTCACCCTTGGCACTGTCTTCAGAGCCAATTTTTCCAACTGATTGGGCAACTTCCTTTTCTGCTTTTGCAGCTGCTTCTTCAGTCTTAGCAGCAAATTTAGCCAGAGCCTTTTCGCCAAGCTTTATGCCTCCCTTGGCTGCTCCAGCAACTCCTGTCATTAGGGATGCTGTTTCAGTCAATAATTTTCCAAATTCAAGTCCAGCATTAAAGGAACCACCAGCACCAGCTCGCTCATATTCCTCCTCCATTTTATTAATGCGATCTACATAGGACTGTCCAAGGGTCCGACCAATTGTCGCCAAAATCTCACCACTGCTGAAAAAATCTTTGAGCGCTTTCAAAGTCTCTTTGGGATGTTTGGCTATTTGCAAAAAACCATCAACCGTATCGTATATTTCAGCCGGGACACCAGCTACCATACCTGCCGCAAAGCTTATATCTTGCCCTGTACTAATCGCAGTCCACTTCGCAGACACTTCTGCTGCACATAAAAAGTCAGGACACTCCTTTAATTCTTTCTCCATCTGAGCTTGTTGAGCACTGCTGAGGTAGTTATTTGCAGCGGCATTACCAGCGGCATCGGCGCCGGCATCAACATTGCCACCGGCAAGGGCAGCAGCAACGCCCCCAGCAGCCCGTGCAACATCAATGGTGTGGTCTCTA
>NZ_JBHIMS010000077.1:0-1588 GCF_042194285.1 Bartonella sp. MM97QHHN
CTAGCCTTCTTACTGTTTCAACTTTGTCAAAAGAAAGCATGTTCAGATAATCTTCTTTGCTATTTAAATGTTCTGGATATTCTATCATCTCTCCCTCCTAAACAAAATGACGCGTATGGCTACATCCACGCGCCGCAACTTGTTCATTTCCACCATTGACGATCATGGCGGCTCGAGTAAAACGCCCATTATCCGTTGTATTACTCCAGCTACCACCCCCTAACAATGCTCTCATTTCAAACGTATTTTGCGTACGGCTTATGGGTATAGGAAACGTGCCCGATAAAAATTGCCAAACATAACCGCAACCATCCTCACAACCGATATGCGAGATCATTCGACGATTCGCCGTATCCTTATATCCACCTGAAACCTTAGAGGTTGGTTCTTTCTTGCCAACAATATGTGTCTTTTCATTGCTTCCATACATAGCAGAAGCAAACGCTTCATCACTCAGTAAAGATTTTTTAACACGCGCCATATCTGTTACATGTTCGGTATAATTACGGTTTGTTGTTATATTGGTACGATACATTGATTTCGTATTTTCACCCGTCCCTGACTGAAGATAAATATCAACCCAAAGATCTTGCAAAGGATCATAAACCATACCTTCTGGTGAACTATGCGGGCGGTGATTGAGACACCAAACTGAATTGGGTAAAATATCCCCTGCCCTATAACCAGACAAGGGGTGACCGGAAATCGTACCAACATCCGCACAGAGCGTATGAAACCCTCCTATCTTTCGCGAATTACTCACTGTGTAATCCCTTGGATACGTAGAGTTTTCTGATAAAACAAATTTATGAGACTGTCCTCCATCAGAAACCAAATAAACATAATAATCCTTCCCCGCCGAAAGAGAAGGAACGCTTATTCTTGTATCTACCGTATAACTTGCAACCAAAATATCATTGCCTAATGCCAAAGTTATGCGTGTTCCTTTTTTCAAGGTTAATTGCGCTTTGCCTGTCGCTACAAGAAACGGTGTGGAAATTGAAAGAACCGTTAAATTGGACTGTTTTAGTAAATTGTTTACCTCTTCCGCTAGCGCTTTTGCCTGTGAAGCTACTGTATGGGCTGTTGTTGCCGTTGCTAGGGAACTCTTGATCCCTCCAAGCTCTTGTTTCGTCGTATCGGCTGTTTTTTTGGCTTCTTCTGCTGTCCTTTTCGCTCTATCGGCTACTTCCTTGGCTTTTTCGGCTTCGCTCTTGGCTTGATAGGCTTGTGAATCTGCCGACTCGGCTTTTTTCTTGGCTTCTTCTGAGTACATCCGCGCTAAACTTACGGGGGCTTTAAAATTCTCAACCACTTGGTTGATATCGATAACCCTACTCCTCGCAGACGAGGCTATTTTCTCTGCATTTTCTGCCTGATTGCGCGCTTGCGTCGCATCATGTCTTGCATAACCAGCAGACTCCTTGGCTTCCTTGGCTATTTTTTGTGCCTCTTCCGCTTCTTCTTCTAAAGACGCGGCTTTCTTACCCGCTGTTTCGGCTGCCCTCTGCGCCTCTCCTGCTATATATTTTGCATTACTCGCTATTTCCTTGGCTTTTTCTACTTCATTCTTGGCTTCATACGCTCG
>NZ_JBHIMS010000042.1:0-1750 GCF_042194285.1 Bartonella sp. MM97QHHN
AGAGGCTATCATTATGGAAAAGAAATATGAACTTACTGATGAAACAATCGAAGTTGGGGGCAAAACTCTCCACCGCATTCGTGCATTGAGAAGCTTCGGAAAAATCAAGAAAGGTGACCTAGGCGGCTTTATAGAAGGTGAGAGCAACTTAAGTCATGAAGGAGACTGTTGGGTTTATAATGATGCCATGGTTTATAGCGGTGCAAAAGTTTACAACAATGCCAAGGTATTTGATAACTCAAAAGTTTGTTATTTTGCAAATATTTATGAAAATGCAACAATTCATCATAACGCAAAAATATATGGTGGTCGTATTTTTGGAAAAGCACATGTTTACGAAAATGCAAGTGTTCATTGCAATGCAGAAGTGTATGGTAACGCACACATTTACGGAGATTCAGAGGTTCGTGGAGGCAGTATTATCACAACGAGCGAGAGAAGATAATTATTATGTATAGATATGAAATTAAACCTACTTTGTGTTCGCAGTTAGTTGTGAGAAATACCCACAATCCAGGTGAACTTTGTATAACGATCTCTGGAGATAAGGGCGAGCCCTATGTAGATACCATAATCTCTAAAGACAAAATAGATGCCTTCTTAAGTGAAGAGAATATCGTGCCAATGGAACTCATAGGATCGCAATGCTTTGCATTTTCATACGAATTCAGACCGTTTGCATGCACTAGATTTGAAATGATACCACCCAATTCAGATGAATCTTTCTTGTTGACGCTATATTCTGATCATTGTGCATATATAAAACGCATTCCAATTGATCGGATTGTACAACCTGTAAAGACAAAACTCTAACACCCCAAAACCAGCCTTTTAACACAAGCGTGATTCACGCCACAGGTGAATTGCGCGCAATGTAGGAAATCAAGATGAGTGAACAAAACACTAACCTAATAGAAATTGAAGAAACACATCATGTAGCCGTCGAACAAACTGTCATGGAACGTATTTTAAATAAAGCCTTAGACAGTGACGTCGATATGGATCGCTTAGAGCGTCTTCTTGATTTAAGAGAACAAGAGATAAAACGACAAGAGCGCCAAAATTTTGTCCGTGATCTTTCGGCTGTGCAAATGGCATATAAAAATATCGAACAAAACGCCATTAATAACCATACAAACAGCAAATACGCTACACTTGATCAGTACATTGATGCTGTAAAGAAAGGGCTTGCAACATACAAATTTGCTTTGTTTTATCGTATTAAAAATCAAACAGAAAAAAACGTTACCATAGAAATAACTCTGTCTCATCCTTCAGACAATCAAATCTCAACAGAAGGAACATTTCCAATTGACAGTACAGGCTCTAAAAATAGCATACAATCACTTGGTTCCACACTTACCTACGCACGAAGATACCTATTAGGCATGCTTCTTAATTTAGCAAGTAAAGAAGACGATACAGATGGAAACCCGCCTATTAAAAAGGCTTTTCCACAACAGATCAATGAAATCAGAAGACTTGTCGTACAAACCCAAACAGAAGAAGAAAAAATACTTGCTTATGTCAACGTCAAAAAGCTCGACGATATGTCTGAAGGACAAGCACAAACGGTATTACATCTTTTGAAAGATAAACAAAACAGGCAAAAGGCAGAAACAGATTCTACTATACAAGATGCCGATATAGCAACGCCACAAGAGCAACAAACGGCGGTGTGAGATGGAACAAAGAACAGCAGAATGGTTTCAAGCGCGCTTGGGTAAAGTCACCGCATCAAACATTTACA
>NZ_JBHIMS010000084.1:0-2023 GCF_042194285.1 Bartonella sp. MM97QHHN
TAGAGACCACACCATTGATGTTGCACGGGCTGCTGGGGGCGTTGCTGCTGCCCTTGCCGGTGGCAATGTTGATGCCGGCGCTGATGCCGCAGGTAATGCCGCTGCAAATAACTTTTTGGGTAGTGCACAACGCGCTCAGATGAAGAAAGAGTTAGAAGAGTGCCCTGATGATCAGTGTCGAAGAGATGTTAACGAAAAATGGTTCGAGATTGATGAAGAGCAAGATAGGATTTTTGGGATAGGTCTTGCGAAGGGTATGATTGTTGGTGCCGTAAAAGCAATAGGAAACGGAATATCTGAGACAGCTCATGACGTTAAAGAATTAGGATCGGCAATAGGAAACGGAATATATGCGACAGTTCATGACGTTAAAGAATTAGGATCGGCAATAGGAAACAGTTCAGTTGATGAGATCTATCAAAATGCCCTTCAAGGCGTTGGAACAGCAAAAGCTTGGGCCACGAGTGGGCATATATTTGATGATGTCTGGGAAGGTGCTGGTCAACTCTGGGAAGGAGTTGGTCAATTCTGGGGAGGTGTTAAGGATTCCTTTAGAGGGCGTATAGATCACATAAAGGATTCCTTTGGGGGGCATATAGATCACATACATGAAACAATGGAGAAAGGGGGGGATGGAGCATTCAGTGCTGGTGCTGAATCTGGCGAAATGCTAGGTAAACCATTAGGAGATGTGGCTTATATAGTGGGTTCTACAGTGCTTACTGACGGTGC
This sequence comes from Bartonella sp. MM97QHHN, assembly GCF_042194285.1. NCBI lineage: Bacteria > Pseudomonadati > Pseudomonadota > Alphaproteobacteria > Hyphomicrobiales > Bartonellaceae > Bartonella > Bartonella sp. MM97QHHN. Next base: position 733 of record NZ_JBHIMS010000084.1, read on the forward strand.
TGTTTCAGCAGCCAAGGGAGGCGTAAAGCTTGCGGGAAAGCTTGTAGAAAAAGATCTCATCAAATTTGCTGCTAAAGCTGAAGAAGCGGCTATAACGGGAGCAACTAGTTCTGAAGTAAATACTGCGCATGTGGGGAAAGAAATCGCACAATCGCTAGAAAAAATGAGCGATGAAGCTATTGCAACTCAATATTTGGGGCAAGAGAGAAAATTCTGGTCAAAACCTATTGAGGTTGAGTTTGAAATAACTAACAAGGGAGAAAAAATTACTCAGACAAACAAAGTCTATCAGAGAGATGATCTGTTTGATCCTAACCAGATTGTTAGTTGGACAGTAAAAGGAAAAGAAGTAAAAGGTACAAATATTGAAAGGATGAAAACAGGAAGAGCACCTCTTGACTTTAATGAAAATCCCATTGAATTGCATCATATGCTGCAAACACATGATGGTCCCATAGCAGAGGTTACAAATGCGTTTCATAATAAACATAATTCAGTTATTCATATTAATCCTAATACAATGGGATCAGCTATTGACAGAGACCTATTCGATAAATGGAGGACGAAATACTGGAAGGAACGTGCTAAAGATTATGAAAAGAAAGATATAGCAACTAAAAAATAATAATTTATGGAGAACAACCTATGAAAACTTATACTTTAGCTGATGTTGTACAATTAATTGATAAAGTAAATAAATATGATGATGAGATTATCAATTTTGGTACTGCAGAGGATGCAGTTAGTGATGTACGGATTAAAGAGGCAGAAAAAACTCTCGGTTTACAGTTTACAACTTCTTATAAGGATTTTTTAAAAAATTATAAGGGAGGAGAAATTGGTTATGAGGAAATTTTTAGCATTTATAACGCAAGTTTTGAGGATCATCCTGCTGGTGATATTGTGCATAAAAACTTATATCATAGGAAACATGGTTTTGCGACATTAGAACAGCTTGTTGTCAGTAGAACTGATTTTGGGGAGACATTTTACTTTGATTATACTCAGTTTCAGGATGGTGAATGCCCACTCTACGTCAAGATTCCATCTGGAGCGTCACATTATTATGCAAGTAATTTTTATGAATTTCTCTGTAAAAGAATTAAAGAGCACGCAGGGGAAGATTTGTGAAAACCTATACCTTAGCTGATGTTGCAGTATTAGTTGATAAATATAATGATATTATCAATTTTCGTACTGAAGAAAATGTGGCTGATGATCTACGGATTGAAAAGGCGGAGAAAGCTCTCGATTTGCAATTCACATCTTCTTATAAGAGCTTTTTAAAAAA
>NZ_JBHIMS010000041.1:0-2094 GCF_042194285.1 Bartonella sp. MM97QHHN
AGATAAAGGAATAAGTGCCGAAAAAAGCACTGTGTCTTTAAACAATGTAACCGTCACTAAAGCGACAACAGGCATATTTGCTAATAATAACTCCACAATAACAGTCTCTGGAGGTTCATTTGATTCAAAACAAGCAACAATATTTGCGCAAAACGGCAGCACAATCACTATAAATGATTCTAAAATTACATCATCTGATAACACTGGGCTCCGGGCAAAAGACAATGGCACCATCAAAATGACGAAAGGAAAAGTTAAAGGAGGAATTTATGCAGCATTAACTGCTGAAAACGGTGGACATATTAATGTTACAGATGTTTCTCTCTCAGTAGCCACAGGTGGTGGAGCTGGTGCAAATGCCAGCGGACCTAATAGTATGATCGAATTGCACGGAACAGAAATTGATCATGCTTTTCTTGGGCTTTATGCAGAAAAAAATGCTATAATTAAAATGACCGGAGGAACTATTACAACTTCTACAGTTGGTGCTACCTTTTATGACAGTAAAAACAATGAAAATAAGTTGGAAGATGTGACAATATCGAGCAGTCAAAAAGATGAAACAGTGGTGTTTACAGGATTAAATTCCCAAGCAAGCAATGTCACTTTAAAAAATGTACACATTACAAATGCAAAATTCGGCGTATATGCAATGGATCATTCTAAAATCAAAATATCAGGAGGATCATTTGTTGGAAACGATATAGGGATTAACGCAGAGAGTGGCAGCACCATTGCTTTAAACAACAATGTTACAGTCGCATCATCTAGTGGTAATGGACTCCGTGCAGATGGTTCAGGATCTAAGATCACAATGGCAGGAGGAAAAGTAACAACAATAGGGAATACACAAACTGCATTATTTGCAGAAAAAGGTGGACAAATTGATGCCACGAATGTTGCTTTAACAACAGATGGCAAAGGAACCGGTGTAGAGTCCTTTGGTCCTGATAGCACAATTGAATTGCATGGCGATACAACAATTAACAATACTTTGAACGGTCTTGGAGCAGTTAATGGTGGTAAAATTACCAGTGAAAATTTAACCGTAGTCGGTGGTGAAACAATTGATCAAGACACCGACAAAAGCCGCTCTGGTGTATGGACAACGGACGCAGGGAGTGAAATTACGTTAACGGGCAAAACATCTATTAAAAATGTTGATGAAGGTTTTTATGCAGATGGTGGGAGTAAAATCATTAGCGGAGATTTAACAATAACCGGTGGTGAAAGTAAAAAAATAACCGTTGGTGTAAACGTTGCGGAGCCTGATAGTGCTATCGAATTAAATGGTAAAACAACCATTCAAAATTTTGATGTTGCTCTTACCGCAGGAAATAATAGCACAATTAAGATGATTAATGATGATATTGAAGCAGCACAGAATGCCATAGAAAACCAAATAGAAGCAAAAAAAATTGCACTAGTCGTAGCATATGGTGGACATATTGATCTCACAGATGTTTCTTTAACAGCAGGAGTTAGCGGCGTACAGTTCTTAGATCTCTTTGGTACCAAACTCGATGAATCAGATGATTCAAAAAAACATCCAAGTAGTGAAATTAATTTAACCAATGCAGATATTCACGTTGAAAATGGTACAGGAGTTCTCGTTGGGGCTCTCACTAACGATAACATTGAAGATACTCAAGAATTGTCAATCGGTACGCTCAATCTTAAAGATTCAAAAATTCATGCTGACGTATTATTAGGAGATGGCATTTTTTGGGACAAAATGTCATGGAAAGATAAAGAGTGGTGGGATGGTAAAGAGGTTAAAGCGATCTCCAACGGCACCTTCACCTTAAGCGCAGATCAGTCTATTCTAGAGGGCAGAGCAAATATTGCTAAAGACAGAAATGTGCACTTTGATCTAAAAAATAAGACAACATGGACGTTGAAAACCAGCACAAACGAAAAAGATGATGATGGCAATCTGCTTGATATCGCTCAAAGATCTCGTTCTGATATTTCCACGCTTAATCTCGATAACAGCTCCATTGTTTTTGAGAAACCAACAGACGATCACTACCAAACATTGCATATAGGTTCTGGTAAACCAGACACGCAAGAAGTCTACAATGCAACGGATGA
>NZ_JBHIMS010000101.1:0-2145 GCF_042194285.1 Bartonella sp. MM97QHHN
AAAAGAAGCCCCTGTCTCGGAAACAGTGATAGATCCTCCTGTCATTTGGATGATACCATTGTCTTTTGCCTCAAGTCCGATTGCAGCTTCTTTAATTGTTGTATTGCCATGCAATTCAATTGTACTGTTGGGGCCGTTAGCCCATGCACCTTTTCCATTGCCATCTGCCATTAGAGTGGTATCTATGCCATCAATATATCCACTATTTGCTGCAACTAATGCATTTTTTTTCCCAGTTACAGTTCCCCCAATCATCGTGATTTTGGATTGTGCACCATTTGCATTGAGGCCATATTCATCAGAGGACACTGTAACATTGTTCTTTAAAGTAATTGTAGAGCCTGTACCAGCGTATATTCCATGCTCTTTTGCATTAAAGTATCCTCCTGATACCGTTGTTTGAGAATTATCCAACGCTTCTATACCCACTTTTGCTTGAGTAACTGTTACGTTTTCCAAGATGACTTTACTTTCCTTATAAAGAGCTATTCCTTTTTCCATTAAGTCATCTTTACTGCTCGTTATTGTCACATTTTTCAGCTTGTTTTTATCACTTTTGCTATCTTCGAGAAATAAGCCTACTGTAGGAGCAATAATACCTACTGCATTCATTTTTATTATACCACCGTCTGTTGCCATCACACCGATTTCTTTAGCCTTAATCGTTGATTCTGATAAGTCAAGAAAGCTATTAGGTTCGATAATGCGTACAGTGCTCAACCAGTCGTCCTCCATGTTTTTGCTGTCGTGAATTATTGCTAAATTTTTTCCAATTATTCCACTACCTTTTATCACTATTATACCGCCAACAGTGAAGTTGGATGCTTCCTCAGTTATTCCATGAAAATTCATTAAGATTTTTTCGGCTTTTACATTAGTATGAGCACTAAACAGCGCGATTGTCGCAACAGCTGTACAGGATAGTAAAAATTTTTTAGACATGAAGATTTTCCTTAACTTATAAGCCTCCGCATATTCTCTCCCCGCTTATAAAAAGGATAAAGAACACACAATTTTCATCGGGAGGTTATATTATTTTAACTTTTATATAAAGTATTTATATAATTTTATTATTAAATAAAAAATATTATTTAATAATAAAATATAATATAATTTTATACTTTATTTATTTTTACATTTATATATTAAATTTATTATTTACTTGTATTCTATAATAAATTTTTATTAAATGGTTTTTTATTTTGTAAATAACTATGTAATTTATAATTTATAAAACAAATTATTAAATATAAACTATTATAATTTCAATCACATAATGAATTTAATATTTGTTTTCTGTATATCTAAAATATATTTATGTATATACTTAAATAATACTTATGATGATTGATAAAGCTTTAGCTCTTCTTTATGATTTCCTGAGCATTTTAGATAAATTGAGTACAAAGCATTGTGTTATGTTTGTTATGCCTGATTGGATTTTCTGCGCAAAAAGGTATTTTGCAGCAGATCTTCTGCCGTAAAGAGGTGAAGGGAATTCCTTTAAAGAAAAGCTAGTACATCTACTGCATGAAGAAAAAAGAGGTTTCTTTAAGGAATAAAAAGGACTTTAGCAGAAAAGAAAAGCAGGGTTTATTTACAAGAGGTAATATCAACAAAAGGGCTACATAATATTATAGAAAATTAAAAAAGCTGCACAATACAGAGTTGTGCAGCCTTTCTGTGCAAACGAACGGGAAAGCAACGCTCGCTTTTACACTTTTTTCAGTCTCATACGCTTGTACATGTGCTTTCCTTCTCATGTAGGGCACAGGCTGCTCTGCTTAAAATAAGAGGTTCCGAGAAGAATTTCCTTTCCTTAAAACTGATAGCGTATACCACCTGAAAAGCTTGCACCACTTATACCAGTTTTCTGAAGCTTTTGTTGATAGCTTACATCACCATGAAGCGAGAAATTGTGGGAGAGTTGTGCATTGATGCCAACGCCGCCTTCAATTGCAGGTCCCATAGGATCAAGGTCAAAATCTCTGCCAATATGAATGGTACTATCATCACCAAAGGTTTTGATCAAGTTTACTTTTCCATAGAAAGACATCGGACGGTTGTTTTCAGTGGAAATGGTTTTTGTCAAACGTCCACCAATGCGTACTAACCATTGAGAAGGATTTTTCATATCAACGGTAA
>NZ_JBHIMS010000068.1:0-2372 GCF_042194285.1 Bartonella sp. MM97QHHN
TTGGTAAAAAAATCTTCGTAAAGTTTGATAATAAGATTTTGTCTTGCCTGTGGTTCGGTAATGCCAGAGGCACGGAACTTTACGCTGTCATAAAACTCTTGTAATTCTTTGGATTCTTCCTCAATATTGGTTTTATCGAGTTCTGTTAAGATTTTTTCCATTGCTTGCGAAATGGCATTATTTTGTACAAATTCATTGCCTTCAAACAAGGCTTCAAACACGGGACGCGTCACAAGATGTTGCGCTAACATCTCAATCGCTTCTTCTTGCTTTATCTCACTGTTTAAGTTGTTTTTTAATTCTTTATAAAACGCATCAAAGGCATGATAAGCTTCGCTTGTTTGATCAGAAAGCATAGTTTGAAGGCGTGTGATATGGTTTTGTGCAATCTCAGCAACATTGCCAGCCCAAATGCCCCAATAATCACTCATAGTAGATTTTTTAACAATCAGTGTTTTGAGAGCATTGGGAAACTCAACAAAAAAGGGCAATCTTCCTTGTCCTTCATATGTTTGGTGCGGTTCATGAGCTTGTGTCCCAATACAAAGTCCGGATTTTTCTGATTTTTCGTGGAGCGGGATTTCGTCAATAACCGTGGTGACATTCTCTAATTCGGTCTTTTTAGAAACTGTAACAATGTCGATGATAGAGCTTACGTCTTGTCCTAAGACCATCTGGTTAAGGGTTTTACTAAAATTCTCATCATGGGCAAGCAAAGCATTGAGAACTTGCCAGACAACACTGTATCTCTTATTGTTTTTTAATGCCTCTTCTGGTGAAACACCAGCAGGAACACCAACCGGCAAAATGATATAACCCATCTTTTTGCCTTTTGCACGACGCATCACACGTCCCACTGCTTGTATCACATCCACTTGGCTTTTACGCGGGTGTAAAAACATAACCGCATCAAGGGAAGGAACATCAACACCTTCTGAAAGGCAGCGTACATTGGTTAATATACGGCAGACATTCTCACCCGCATCTTCTTTCAACCAATCAAGTTTTATCGTACGGTTTTTGGCACCAGATTTTCCATTAATATGATCTACTTGACAGTTAAGAGGGGGAATATTTTTATGGTTTTCATGAAGATTACGTAAATCTTTCTTAACTTCTTCATCGTTGAATGTTCTACATATGCGTTCAGAAGTATCAATATCTCTACAAAAAGCCAAAGCCCGATGCATGGGTCTTGTATCATCTCCAAGATCAATTTTCAGATCCATTTTGGTAAGAGCTTGATAACAACCCATGATCTTTGTTCTATCATCAAGAATAAGTTCATAATTCTCATCTGTCATCAGATGCTGGATAGATTTACTCACTTCTCCTTCATCAACACCTAAAACGATAATCTTGTAAGGCGTTAAAAGTCCATTTTTTACAGCATGGGAGAAACTATAAGAATAAAGGATTTTGCCATAAAGCTCTTCATCATCCATAGAAGCCAGAACGGCATCAATCTCATTAGCTTGTTTTTTGGCATTATCACTAAAGATACGAGGTGTTGCTGTCATATACAGACGTTTCTTTCCCCGAATAAGGCTATTATTATGAACCTTGATAAACTCAGATTCACTCTTGTCTGTTCCTAACACAGCTCCAGTGGTACGGTGTGCTTCATCACAAATGATCAGATCAAATTCCGGTAAAGCATATTTCTTTTGCGCATCCGAAATCACTTGGATCGAATGGTAGGTAGCAAAGACCACTGTCATGGCATCAGGAGAAACCTTATTGGCTTTTTCTCCAAGCTTTTGAGAATCTGTTGTTGCTGGTAGAGCGAGATCCGAGACATCGAGTTCGGCAGCATCATCTTGGGCTTTGCGACGCTTGCCAACTTGTGTATCAGAACACACGGCAAAGGAACGCAAGGGTATTGCTGTATCTGCTGTCCATTCTCTTATTGTTTGTGACATTAAAGAAAGAGAGGGGACAAGGAATAAAACATGTTTACCTTGACCAGCAAGAGCTTCTGCTATCTTCAGACTGGTAAAGGTCTTTCCCGTTCCACACGCCATAATCAGCTTGCCGCGGTCTGCTTCTTGTAAACCGTCACAAACAGCTTTAAGCGCTTCTTGTTGATGATCTAAAAGCTTTTTTGGTTCTTTTTTCTTAAGAGTAGCTTCCCCTTTGCTTTCAAAGGTTGACCAATCTATTTGACTGTTTTCCAGATCAAAAAGATTAATCCGTTGAATGCGGACTCCTTGTCCTTCACAGGTGAGATCGGCATTGTTACTCCAATTACCTTCGGTGCTATCAACCAGAATACGGCGTGTGAAGATCTTTTTTCCCGAGGCAGCAATAAAGCTATCAATATCTTCTTTCTTGATCTGATGATTTGCACTATAAAACTTACATTGAATAGC
>NZ_JBHIMS010000066.1:0-2501 GCF_042194285.1 Bartonella sp. MM97QHHN
ATGAATGGCAGAATTATAATAAATTTACCAGCAAAGTCACCATGAGTGGTGGCTTAGAACTTTTGGGTAATTCGTCGTTTAACCTTATCCATAACAACAAAGTCGTTAGCAGTCTAAGCACAACCGGAAGCTTGCTTAAAGGACCTTTAAAAGTGGATGGAGATCTTGTTTATACGAAAGCGCAAGTGGATGCCGCCATTTTGTCACAAATAAAGAGTCTTAAAAAAGATTTGACCGATAAAATCACGAATTGGCCGGCTCTTGCTGATGCTGAATTGCTGTATACGCAGGATGGAAAAATTGAATGGCCCGATTGGGTGACAGATAAAACCAAAGTCGAAATCCAAGCATGGGGTGGAGGTGGCAGTGGTGGCGGAGCCTATTTGTCAGGATTAGGAGGAGGAGGTGGTGGTGCCGGTTGTTCAGTCTGGTATGGCTATAAAGCCAGTTTAAAGGGTCATGAGAATATCACAATTGGTAAAGGAGGAGCTTCTGTGGGAAAGCAGTGTGTAAACGGTAAGTCTGGAGGAACAACAATCATTGGCAAGAATTTTATCACCGCCACAGGAGGAAACTATGGTAGTGCTGGTTACTATAGTTCACGAAATGGTTATGTTACTGGCTGCTATTCAGGAAGTGGTGGTACTGGAGGAGTAGGGGGAAATTTTGGCTTGGCAACGGATGAGCACCTAGGACTTGCTAAAGGCGGGAATGGTTATGCTGGAACAAGCGGAATTACGAGTAAGACAAGCGGTAACGGAGGTGATGCTGGGGGTGATACATCAAGAGGTGGCGCTGGAGGGATAGGACAAGGTTCCTATAGTTCAGGAAAAGCAGGGCGTGGTTTTGGTGGTGGTGGTGCTGGCTCTCATGGAGATTCCTCTCCAAGCGGCGCTGGAGCTGATGGCGCTGTTCTTATAAGGTTATGGAAAGATTAAATAAAAAACCAAAAATAGCGCAAGTCAAATGGATAGCTTTTGTATGAGCAGGCTTATATGTTTTTAAGTCCTTTTAAAGCTCTTTTAAAGCCCTTTAAAAGGGCTTTAACAGGCGTTGAGAATTGCTATGGCAAGGATTTGTTTAAGCGAGAGGATTACCAGACGATGTCCACACTGCTTGCACAATTAAAGGGAAAGTTTGTTCTGTCTCTCAATGATGTGCCAGAGATCCGAAAAACCTTTAGCCAATTTAAACTAAAAGAAGTGAATACATCTTATACATGTGGTTCAAATAATCCAATGCCGGCTCAAGAGCTGATCATCTCAAATTGCGATTTCTAAAACGAGAAATAATACATATTAAAGGCTCTTTAAATGATCTTTGAAGACCTTTTGAAACCCCTTAAAAATCTTTCAAAAAAATAAATTAGTATAAAACCTAAGCTATCAGACTTTCTAGTGGAATATTGAACTGTTGGTGCAAGTTTTTAATCATGCGCAGTGTTAATTTTCTTTTACCACTCAAGATTTCATAAACACGATTTAAATGACCAATCGCAGGAACGAGATCTTTAGCACTTAAGTTCATTTGTTCCATTCTAAATTTAATAGCTTCAATCGGGTGAGGAGGAGAAACAGGATAGTGTTCTGCTTCATACGCTTCAATCAACAACACAAGAACCTCCATTTGATCAAATTCTGGAGTATTCTCTTTAGGTTGATTGTCAAACATTGCAGACACAATTTCTAAAGCTTCTTGATAATCTCTTTCAGTGCGAAGTGGTTTGATATTCATTTCTTAAATTCCTTTAGTTCTACAGTATTAGCATCAATTGCATCATACTGTTTGTGTGTCCCTATAAATTTTATATAAAGCCAACCTGCTGGATAAAAGATTGAAACAACTAAACGATAATCATTACCTCTAATATTAAAAACAACACGATTATTCTTTAATATGCTTGCATTTTTATACTTCTCTTTAATGTCATGAGGAGAACGCCACTGCGCATTTTTAGCTTCATCTACCCATGCTTTTAACGGTTGTTCAGCATCAGGATATCGAGCCCAAAAAGTTTGAAGTGTGGAGATTTTAACAATTTTCATAAGTTTATCCTGATTTTTATCAATCTTAGTACCATTTTGGGACCAAGTCAAGATATTTATAAAAAGAAAGTGCTTGTTGAAAACAAACCTTTCTCAAGAGCGGCTTTTTACCTCTCATTTTTCCCATTCATTTCATTAGCCAATATTTCAAAGGAGCATAAAGTATGGCAACAGGTTTTCTACACGGTGTTGAAGTCGTTGAGGTTGACGACGGCACCCGTCCCCTTCGTGCGGTTCAGTCTGCCGTTATCGGGATTGTTGGCACAGCACCCGATGCCGATGAACAAGCCTTCCCTCTCAACACACCCGTTTTGGTAGCAGGCTCTCTTTCACAAGCCGCAAAACTGGATAAAACGGGTAAGCGTCAAGGCACCCTACCCAATGCCCTTGATCTTATTTTTAAACAAGTAGGCGCCATTGTCGTTGTCGTACGCGTGAACGAGGGTGACAACGAAA
>NZ_JBHIMS010000026.1:0-2611 GCF_042194285.1 Bartonella sp. MM97QHHN
AAAAGAAGAGAAACGGTCCCAGTATTTCCACAAAGCAAAACCAGCAGCCAGTATGACCGCCACAACAGCAGCAACCACAGCTCCGATCGGGGTAAAAATAGCCCCCGCAACAGAGGCAATACCAGCTCCAACCACTTCGATCACTGTCCCGATCCAACCAAAAGAAGCAGCAAATGCACTTCCTGAGACAGCAATCCCCCGTAAAGCCCCGACCAACAAGGTCATGGGGCGTAAGAGTCGGAGTGAACTTGCCCCAAGACCCGCGGTTAGCAAGCCCAGCGAGCGCCCTGCGGCTGCTAAGCCCCGCCAGCTTGCAGAAAGACCACGACTAACAGCACCCATCTTGATAAAAGAGCCCATCAATTGAAGAAGCCCAAGACGTGTGCCAGCAAGAGTAAAGCGCAAAACCCGTAGAGCAATATTAAAAGCCATAAGCGCAGCAATGGTTTTGATGATGGCGCTTGTTAAAGTGGGATGGGCATTCGCCCACGCCATCAACCCATTGGAAAAATTGCCAACACTTTCCATTAAACTGTTGAGGGAGGGCAGAAGCACTTCACCAATGCTAATCCCTAAAGCCACAATGCGGTTTTGTAAGAGTTCAAATTGCCGCATGGCACCGGTTGCTTGTTTGTCTGCTTCTTGTTCTACAGAGCCTTTAAAGACTTGTGGATCTTTCACATACTCTAAAGCTTGCCCTAACAATTCGGGATTGCCCACCAATTTGGCAAAATCACCAGTAAAATCGCGCCCCGCAATTGCAATCAGCGAGCGCATGCCCTGTTCGGATTTACCCAACACATTAAAAAAGCGCACCAAGGTACCGGTGGCATCTTTGTCCAGATCTTGCATGAATTTTTCGCGAGAAAGCCCAATATTGGCAAAAGCATCTTCAATATGCTTGCCTCCTGCTTGAATGCGGGCACTCATGGCATTAAAACCACGCGCGGCACTCTCTGGAACAATCCCAGCAGAAATCATCGCTGTACCAAATGCCGCGGTTTCGCGCGCAGTGAGCTTAAACATGGTTGCCGCACCGGTGGCTCGATTGGTAAAATCAGACACTTCACTGGCTTTTGCCGCCATGTGATTAGAGAGATGATTGATGGCATCGCCTAGATCTTCAATGCCTGCTTGATTAAGCTTAAAGACATTGCGCAACTTGGCAAAGCGCTCCCCAATCTGATCTCCCGTCATATCAAAAGCAACAGCCGCTTTGGCTGCATAAATGCTAAAAGCTTCTAAATCTTGTTCACCAATCCCTGCTTGGCTGGCACTGGTCATCAATTCTAAGACTTCACGCGCCGCTAACGGAATCTTGGTGGAGGTTTCAAGCGCAAAACGGCGCAATTCCTTTAAGCGATCAAGGGGGGCATCGAGAACCTTTTCTAATCCCTTCATCGATTGATCAAATTGCATGGCTTTATAGAGCGGTGCAATTAAGGTTGCTGTTTGCGCAATGGCACCCACCATACGCCCCCGCGCTTGGATAAAAGCATTTTCCGCATTCTTTGTCGCATCCTCAAGATGCTCAGGGTCAAACCACCCTTTAAAATGCTGCCTTGTCTTGTTTTGGAAATGCGCAACATCTGAACTAAAGACTGCAAGATCTCGCTTGGCAGAAGCTATCCCCTCTTGCAGATGATTAACAAAACGCACAACAAGGGAAACATCCATGATCGTCTCTTATCCTAACTGATGGCTTTCATATTCTTGAGCTTTCAGGTGTGCGAGTTCTTCTCGATAGGCAATCACATCCAGCCAATCCATCTGGTTAATCTCTGAAGGCGCCCAGTGATAATAAAGGGCTAGTTCTGCCCCAAATTGTCTGGCAGAGAGGATTGGCGTTGCGTAAAAAAAGCAAAAAAAGCCTTCAATATTGCGACAATATCCATCACATCAACTCGATCAATCAATTCAATAGATTCATGTGACATATCAGCCAAAAGTGCTGTGATGCCTTCTGTTGCCTCACTTGTGAACAAAACTTGAGAAAGCTTCGTGATAAGCACATCATTGCTCAAAGTGGTTTTTTGCTCTCCAAACTCAGGAAGCAGCAGCTCTGTCAATTGTGGTCCAATGAGCACCGCTAATTGCTTGGCATGCTTAAAAGTGGGGCGATAAAAGGTCAGTTTCTTGCAGAGAGATTCTTTGCCACCTTTATCTTGATAAGGAAGCGGAACCTGCAATTCCACGTCAATGCTGGTTTGTAAACTTGTCATGATCAATTCCTATAAATGAGAACCCTATCAATAATGAGAGCTTATAAGTTGAGAATAGAGCGGCGGCGAGAACCGATCTCTTGCCCGTTGCGGACAAGCCAGCCGCCCCGTTTAAAAGAAAAGCGGTGCAAAACAGAACCATCCCAAAATTCCGTATAATCCCAAACATTTTTGATCTCGCAATCATAGCCTGTGGCTTTCCCAGCTGTTAAGCCTTCGCTATCCACTTTGACCAACCGCCCTGTCACATCAATGGAATGTTCATGCTCACGCCCATCTTCTTCAGAAATCACATGTTTTTTGCCAGTGAATTTATGACGAAGACCAGGGGGACCACCAAAGATGCCGATAATTTCGGGGGTATGGCTGCGGATTTTCATTTGTAAACT
>NZ_JBHIMS010000013.1:0-2663 GCF_042194285.1 Bartonella sp. MM97QHHN
GAGATGTCACTTATCAGCATAGATTTAAGAAAATTGGTTTTTCTGGAACGAGTTTCTCTGCTGGATTGCGCCACCTTTTTTAGCGATACATAAACTATATAGTAACTTATATATAAGTATATATTGTTATATTAAGTATTAAATTAAATATTTCATTTTATGTTTATTGTATTTTGAGAAATTTATTATCTTAAATATAGATATTATTCTTCAATGAATAGAAGTAGGGGAATAGGAGGTGGCAAGAGTTATGATTTATGTATTTCATAAATATGTATTTTTATGCAACGTTACAACAGCTATTCTTTATTTTTTGCAGGTTACGTATGTTAATGCTGCAGGATCTTCAAGTGATGCAGGAGGGGCATTTTATAAATGCGATGATAGAAAAACACACTTTCTTGCAGATAAAGTCTATTACTTAAAAAGTTCTCAAGAGACGTCTGTTTATATTGCACCTATTGCAGCTATATATGTAGAAAAAGCAGGCACTATTGTTAATGCCTCTCAGATAACAGTTTTTGGCGATGATCCAGATAAAATATCTGCGTATGGGGCGTATGTAAGAAATGGTGGAAAAATTAATCTAATAGCTTCAGATTTTAAGAATATACCTGCTCTTCGTGCTCAAAATGCCGTTATTAGTATGACAGTAGGGGAAATTAAGGGGACTTCACATGCTATTTATGCATGGGGGAGAGGAACGGATATTGCTTTAGTGAGTGTGAATATCAATATTGAGCCAGATAATTTGAATGTAAAAGGGATCGGTATTATGAGTGGTTTTGATGCAATGGTTAAAATGACAGACGGTACCGTTAATTTTAACCAGATTGGCTCATTTTCAACTCGATTTGGGGGGCACTATCTTCTTGATACTATGGGGATTACGGGGCAAGGAAGGAGGGAGGAAACTTTAACAGATGGTGATGGAGCTATGGGGGTATTGCCAGAAGCTTTTGAGGTTTTTCAAGGTGGTGACGTTCATTTGAAAAACAATTTTATTCAGCTGAACCATATGCATGCATTCTTGATGAAAAACTTTTCAGGTTATGTAAATGATAATGGTAAGTTAATTCAAAAATATATTTCACCAGATGGCTTTAAGAATACAAATATTAAGATAGAAAAAAACAATATTTCTGTTCAGGGTGAGGGAGTATATGGACTGTGCTTTAATGTTTTAGCTCCAGAAGAATTTGCTAAAATGTTGAGGCAACGAGATGATGAAAAAATTTTAGAAACCAAAAAAGTTATCACGGGGAGGGCATTTGTTTATTTATCAGAGACAAATATGACAGTTCCAGACGGGATTGCGATTTATGCGAAGGGGAATAAAGACTATGAAGTAAAAGGCACTCTTGAATTATCGGATGAAACAAAAATCTCTGGTGATTTGTTGCTAAAAGCTGAAAATAATGCTTCTCTATTGGTGAAAGCAAACGCTTCCTCTCTTACAGGAGGTACGCGTGTTGAGGGTAGATCGGTTATTGATTTAGAATTAATTCGTTATTCAAAATGGTATCTTACTAAAAGTAAATACAACGGTTTACAGGAATCTGTTTCATCGCTTTCTTCTCTAAGTCTTTCCAATAGCACATTGATCTTTGATGAAGATAGTGGTTATCAAACGCTACGCATTGGAAAAAAAGCAGATATAGGTGCAGGAGATAAAATTCTCGCATCAAAAGATAAAAAAGTCTACAGTGCTGAGGGAAACGCTCAGATTAGGTTGAATGCATTTTTGAATGATGAGGGTTTGTTTAATCCCCAAAAGACGGATCGCATATTGATCTATGGGGATGTTTCTGGAACGACATTCATTCATGTGCAAAATTTTCCAAAATATGCAAGTAAAGAAGTCTATGAGGGAAAAGATCAAAGCATTTCACTCATTCAAGTTGCTGGAACAGCGCAGGCAGGTTCTTTTCGACTCGCCAATGGTTATGATGATTATACTACGGTGAAAGGTTTTCCTTATCAATATCGTATTCGTGGTTATGGTCCAGGTTCGCCTTTTGGAGAAGCGAATGCTAAGCAAAGATTAGTGGAAGGTGAGGGGGATTTTTGGGATTTCCGACTCGAAGGGGTTTATATTTCTTCTAGAATAGGTTCTTATAATGGTCCATTTGGTAAACCTTCTTCGTTTTCATTATCTCATCCTGTTAATCCTCCATCTTCTCCCCCCAATTCACTTTCTACGTCGTTGATATCTGACTCTCCTTCTTCTACGTTCTCTGGTCCTGTTGATCCTCCCCCTCCCGATCCACTTTCTACGTCGTTTATGTCTGACCCTCCTTCTTTTACGTCCTCTGATCCTGTCGATCATCCCCCTCCCAATCCACTTTCTACGTCGTTTGTGTCTGACCCTCCTTCTTCTACGTCCTCTGATCCTGTTGATCCTCCCCCTCCCGATCCACTTTCTACGTCGTTTGTGTCTGACCCTCCTTCTTCTACGTCCTCTGATCCTGTTGATCCTCCACGCCCTGATCCACTTTCTACGTCGTTTGTGTCTGACCCTCCTTCTTCTACGTCCTCTGATCCTGTTGATCCTCCACGCCCCAATCCACTTTCTATGTCGTTGCCATCTGAGCCCTCTGCTCCGGAGGACACTTCATCTCTGGATACTGTTTCTCCTCCTTCTGTCCCTGTCGAACCAAAGC
>NZ_JBHIMS010000009.1:0-3140 GCF_042194285.1 Bartonella sp. MM97QHHN
AAAAATTTTTTGTTATGTACAATTGCTGGAACTTTGATTTTTTCTCATTTCGGTTCAACTTATGCAAATACATCAGCTCCTGAAACTCCTGGAATTTTGGGAAAGATTGAATTAAATAAGGGAGAAGAAAAGACTTTAAATAATGTTCTTGTCCGCGATAAAGGACCTGGAATATTAGCGCATGATAAAGCAGCTATCACAATTGTAAAATCAACAATACACACGGAAATGTCTGCACTTTCTGTATCAGAAGGTGGACGCATTCATGCTAAAGAAATTAAAGCAAATACAGTATACAAAGGTTTAGAAACAAAGAATGGTATAATCAACGTTGAAGATTCAACCATAACCGTCCAACGAGGAGGTGCCGGTGGTATCGTTTTTTATGAAACAAAAGATTCTTCACTGAAAAGTGGAGAAAAAGTTGTCAATAAGGTTGTTCTTAGCAATACAAAACTTCTTGTGAAAAACGGTACCGGTATTCTTGGTCCCTACTGCTCAAGAGCCGTTGCTGAAGTTCAACTTAAAGACTCAAAAATTCGATCTGACGTATTATTGAGAAATAAAACGAAACGTAAATATTATGACAACGATACTCTTCCTGTAACTTTAGCATTAACCGCTGATAATTCAACAATAGAGGGACGAGCAAGAACTTTAAAAGTCAATACAACGGTTTTGACTCTGAATAACAAAAGCAAATGGTACTTAAAGACCTCTCAAGAGGAAGTCGATACTGACTTTAATGTGTTTAACTATGAGCTCAGTGATATTAAACAACGAGCCCTTTCTACCGTTTCAGTACTGAATCTTAATAATAGTTCTATCATATTTAAGACACCACAAGGGCGGGAAAAAGATCATTATCATACCTTGTATGTAGGGCGAACAGCTGAGGTTCGTAGACCTGAGGGAAGTACAATCCCCGATATAGAAAGCACTTATAATACAGTTTACAATGCCACAGGCGATGCAAAAATTTATTTTAATATTGAATGGAGTGATGGTCTAGTAAAAGAACAGCAAAAAGCTGACCGCCTCCTTATACATGGTGATGTATCAGGCAGCACAACAGTCCATATCAAGAACCTTGCGAAAGGTGAGATATTAAAAGCTGAAGATTCTGTGTCTTCGAATATGCGTGGTCTTTCACTCATTCAAGTTTCTGGAAATGCAAATGAAGATTCCTTCAAACTTGCACACGGCTACACCACAATGGGGGGATTGCCCTATAAATATATACTCAAAGCCTATGGTCCAACATCCAGCCATGGGACAGCCGATAGCACACAAAGTCATTTTAGCGGAATATCACAAGAATCAAAAGAAAATACCCTCAAAGACTACACAATCTACACGATATCAGCATCAGGAACAATGATTGAAGGTGTTTCACCAAAAGAGAAAGAAGCGCAAAATACCGGTTCATCATCCCTTGGACAAGCAAACAACGCACAAAACATCTTGGAAAAAAATCAGAATTTCTGGGATTTTCGCTTGCAAAATGCGACTCTCGATAATGAAGGAAAGATCAGAGCTCTCGTTCCTCAAGTGGCAAGCTATTTGTCCATGCCTAACGCACTATTCTCAGCTGGACTGGCTGATATAAACAATCAAAACACTTTACTCAACTCGATGCAGGAAAACACCTTTGAGACAAAAGATCATAAAAACAAAGGAGTCTTCTTCTCAACTTATGGAAATAAGATGACATTATCCTCTCACCGTACGCCATTACAATATGGCTATGGTGCCGATATTCACTATGCAGCTTTACAGTCAGGCATTACATTAGCAGCTCTAGAAGATCAAAATATGACCGCCAATTTCGGTCTTTTGGGGACATATGGGAAATTAGCTTTCACCCCTAAAGACATGGAAGGTGCTGACAAGAGTACACTCAATAAATGGTCAATTACTGCATATAGTGGGCTGCGCCATAATAATGGGATATACATCCATGCGCTCTTCTCCTATGGAATGCTCAAGGGAGATATCACCACAGCTCTCATAGGAAAGACTGCAGAATTGAAAAATGCTGATACATTCAGTGCATCAGCAACCATTGGACAAAAATTCGAAACCAGTAAGAAAGGATTGGTCTTTGAACCACAAGCACAACTTGTTTATCAACGCCTCATGCTTGGCACACTCTCAGATGTCGATGGCTTTGATGTGGATATGGGAAATCCTTATCAATACTTAGTGCGTGTGGGTGGACGCTTAACGCAAACGAAGCTTTCTATTGAAAACGGCGGTATTCTTTCTTTCTATGGTAAACTAAACGTTGTTAAAGCTTTTTCTAACAATGGTACGATACAGATTGGTGAACCATTCCACCTTGATTCTATAGGAGCTGCCCTTGAAGGTGGATTTGGTGTAAATGCACAATTATCACAAAATATCGCCCTTCATGCTGATGTTAACTATCAATATAAGCTTCAAAAAACTGGTATATCTGGAGCAAGCTTTTCAGGTGGAATACGCTATAAGTTTTAAGAAAACGCAAAAAACAATTTATATTCTATTCATTTTAATAAAAGGCAGTGCAAATGTGCTGCCTTTTTACAATCTATCGGAAAGAACCGTTAACAACTATTCTTTCTACCACCTTTCTTGAGCCAATTAATCTCACTCAAACCAAATGTAATAAAATCTGTTATCTCTAAATGAATACTGAATTCTCAAGAGAGCTGCCTTTTTGATTTATAAAAATCAAATGCTTTTAATAAAATTTTTTGTATTTTAAAACACGTAATAAATAATTCTCTGTGTAAGAAAATCAATTAAAAGCTTTTTGTAAGCACACAACAACAGCTTCTCCAAAAACTTTGTAGAGTTTCCATAACAACAGCCTTAAGCAACAAACATCCTTGCAAAATATTTTGTTTCTTAACACTTTTAAACGGAATACTGATCAATCTAGCTTTTCTGCAATTCATAGTTTCTAACTGCAATTTTTATTTTAAAAGCTCTTCTAAAATCATTTTTTTAACGATAAAGAACACGATACAATATTTCGTTTTGTTGTTTACAATAAAAACATAATGATATAGAAGCTGTCTGGGTACTTGCGCCATCAGGGGAATGAAGTAAGCATCAAAGCATACCAAATACTAAAGGCATATCTATGTGTAAGA
>NZ_JBHIMS010000040.1:0-3186 GCF_042194285.1 Bartonella sp. MM97QHHN
TCTTACACATAGATATGCCTTTAGTATTTGGTATGCTTTGATGCTTACTTCATTCCCCTGATGGCGCAAGTACCCAGACAGTTTCTATATCATTATGTTTTTATTGTAAATAACAAAACGAATTATATTGATGGTGTTCTCTATGATTTGAAGTTTTGCTTCAGAAAAACTTTTTTTCATGATCATAAAAAGTTGAGAAAAGTGGATTTCATAAAACCTAGCTTGGTTAAGCTTATGCTAAAAGCACTATGAAGTATGATATTTAAAAATTGTCTATTAAAGATAATCGTTATAAAAAGCTCTATAGCGTTGAGATGTATTATTTGATGCACTCACCAAAACGATCAGCAAATTTTTTCTGCTATAAGAAGAAGAGATGAGGGGGCTATTCACAGGCTTTCTTTAAAGAGGCTAAGGGTACCAAAGTCCATTTTTCTAAGGAAGCACAGCCCATTTCGCGATGGTGTTCATGAATGCTATAACGCTAAAGCCATAGAGTCCCATCATCTTTACGCTTACGAAGGAGTAAGCCGATACCTTTACGCTTAATAAAAGAGCAAGCCCATCACACACTTTGCCAGCTCCCAATGTTTTTGTGACAAGCCCTTGGCACTTGAGGCAGTTCATGAGAGGACTTCTCAGGCTTTTCTTATATAACTTTTCTCCACACGCCAGCCCTGCTTGTAACGTGCAAGAAAATTTTTAATTGTTTCAACATAAAACAAGTTTGAAATGAGAGAATCCTACGATATTAGGGACTCTCATTCAACATGGAAAACAAAGAATTATCTTTATAAATCAATATACTGTATGGAATGAGAGGGATAAGCATTGTCAAAATGGTTTGCCTAAAAACGGTACATGGACATATAAATGAATCCTTACAGGGTGGTGTTAAGCTAATGGATTGAAGAAACAGGAGGATAAACATAGAAAAGGTATGAAGAGAGAGTTTCTTTTATCATTATCTTTTCCAATGTAGTCTTCTTTTTATTATCTAAAAATACACTTTGCTTAGCTTTATAGACAAATTCGATAATGAATATGCCGCGTGACTCGTGTAAATAGGAGGGAAGGAGATCATTGAGGAGAAAAGAAAAAAGTTTCAGGGGATAAGAATAGTAGCTTACATAGATTAAAAAGGCAGTATGTATACTGCCTTTTTTGTTAAATTGAATAGAATGAATAGGCTATTTACAGACTTTCCTTAAAACTGATAGCGTATCCCTCCTGAAAAGTTTGTTCCGGATATACCAGTTTTTTGCAGCTTTTTTCGATAGTTTATATCACCATGGAGGGCTAAACTGCGAGACAATTTTGCATTGATGCCAAGCCCACCTTCAATAGAAGATCCTGTAGGCTCAAGGGGAAAGGTGTCGCCAATCTGTACTTTACCATCATCACCAAAAGTTTTGAGAAAGTTCACTTTTCCATACAGAGAAATGACACGGTTCTTTTCTGTGGAGGTAGTAGTTTTTGTCAAACGTCCACCAATGCGTACTAACCATTGATAAGGTTCACCGATATCAACTTTAAGATTATCAGCATCAGAAAAGGCATTAAAGATTAGACGCTGGTAAACAAGTTGTGCCTGGGGTTCAAACGTGAGGGCTTTAATACCCGTTGTGAATTTTTGACCTATTGTTGTTGAGGCAATTAACATTTTTATATCATCGACTTTAGTGGTACTGTTAGCGATGGCTGTAGAGATATTTCCTTTCCAGATCCCATAAGAGAAGAGTGTATCCATATAGAAACCGCTATTATGCTCTATACCGCTGTAGGCTGTGACTGCCCATTTGTTAAGCGTACTCTTGTCTGCATCTTCTATATTTTGGGGGGTGAGGGATAATTGAGCATAGGTTCCGGTAAGACCCCAATATAGGATTGTATTTTGGCTCTTTTGTGCAGAAGCTGTAAAACCTGCTTGTGTAGCAGCATAGCGAATGTTTGTGTTATAGCCATATTGTTGTGACGATAGGGTTGCGATACTTCCATAGGAAGAGAGAAAGAATCCATTTTTTTTGACGTTATCTTCGATCCCTATAGCTGTTGTTCTCAGATCAGCTAACAGAGTACTTTGTTGAGCCATATCGATAAAACCAGCGTAGAAGAGAGCATTAGGTACGGCCAAATAGCTCGCTACTTGTGGTAAAATAAATTTCTGCAAACGGAAATCCCAGAAATTATCATTTTCTCCCAACAGGTTTAGTGTTTCATTTGCAGCACCATAGCTGGATGTTGGTCCATAAGCGGTAAGCCTATATTTATAAGGTGAACCAGTTGCTTGGATATAACCATTGGCTAATTTGAAGGAATTTTCATCTGCTTTCCCGGAAACTTGAATGAGCGAAACTCCACTGGTATTAGAAGAAGGGTGAAAAGCTTCTGTTATATTATTGCTATCTTTGAAATCACTCATAACATAAACTGTTGTTGTACCTAAGACATCTCCTTGGATCAGAAGTCGATCATTTTTTTGATCGATTATATCAGAGCTCTCAACAGATCCAACATTAAAAGAAATCTTTGCGTCACCAGAAGCATTGTAGACTGCTTGCGTGTCTGGTTTCCCAGAACCTATATGCAATGTATGATAATGGTTTTCTGTCGGCTGTTGAAAAACAATGGAACTATTGTCGAGATTAAGTATAGAAACATCAGAATGAGATCTTTGGGCAATATCAAGTAACTTGCCCGCATCATCTTTTTCTTTTGTGCTAGTGTTTACGAACCATGTTGTATCGTTTTTGAGATCGAAAGTTGTTCTGCTGTTTTCGTCATTTCTTACTCCCCCCTGTAAGAGAGAGTTTTCTGCGGTGAGTGTAAAGATTTGATCAGGTTTTGGCGTATCGTGAGTTATACCCACGAATAACCTGTCGGCACTGATTTTTGAATCTTTGAGGTTGAGTTTACCATTTGATGAATTGTTGGCAACAATACCCGTTCCATCTTCGACAAAAAGGTTTGTATTGGTCAGGTTGATTCTTGAAGTCTGATCGTTTTTGGAGTCATCAATGCTTATCCCATTGCACTGTGCTTTCGCAGAAATATCTGTGACATCAATATATCCGCCATCTTTTAAGACAAATGCAGCTTCTTTTGCTTTTACAGTTCCTCCAGTCATTGTGATTTTAGATTGTTCACCATCTGCATGAAGCCCATTATTTTCAGATGTTACTATAA
>NZ_JBHIMS010000030.1:0-3239 GCF_042194285.1 Bartonella sp. MM97QHHN
TTTCGTTGTCACCCTCGTTCACGCGTACGACAACGACAATGGCGCCTACTTGTTTAAAAATAAGATCAAGGGCATTGGGTAAGGTACCTTGACGCTTACCCGTTTTATCCAGTTTAGCTGCTTGTGAAAGAGAGCCCGTTACCAAAACGGGTGTATTAAGGGGAAATGCTCGGTTATCGGCATCGGGTGCTGTGCCAACAATCCCGATAACGGCAGATTGTACCGCGCGAAGGGGGCGGGTGCCGTCGTCAACCTCGACAACTTCAACACCGTGTAGAAAACCTGTTGCCATTTTATACTCCTTTAAAATATTGGCGAATGAAATGAATGGGAAAAAATGAGAGAATGATTGCTGTGTTTGTTAAACTGGCATTACGATAAAAAATTATCGAAAATAGATTGACATTATTTCTACAATGTGTATTTTCGAATCAGGTGCTTGAAAAACACCTTAAAGCAACTAGCGGATGGATTGCCGAAACAATCTCTTCTCCGCCAACTAAAAGTTTTGACTCATTGTATGTTACACGCATATAATGGCATTGTCGGGTGTGGTTACGCTATACAATACCCTTTATGGGAAAGGCATAACGACGGGCTAGTTGCCGTGTTTTTCAGCGCCCGGCACTCTCTTTAGAGTGTCAATGAAAAACATCTAACAACTAGGAGTTCACATGAACACTCTTATAGAAATTACAGAACAAGTCATTGATGGCGATGCGATTCAGACAGTAAATGCACGTGATCTACATGCGTTTTTAGGAGTAGGTAAAAAGTTTGCAGACTGGATTACTGAACGCATCAACAAATATGATTTTGTCGAAAACAGAGATTATATAGTTTTTCCCAATTTTGGGAAAAACCTCCAAGGTGGTCGTCCCTCTAAAGATTATGCTCTCACTTTAAGTGTAGCCAAAGAACTTTCTATGGTGGAGAACAATAAGAAAGGTAGAGAAGCTCGTTTATATTTTATAGAATGTGAAAAACGTGCAAAACAAGTAGCAACACCACGAATAGATCTTGCCAATGCATTGGAAAATCCTCTTACGATTAAACAGCTCCTTTTAGAGAGTATCAATCAATTAGAAGACTTAAGAAATGAGGTGAGTACACTCAAGCCTAAAGCAGAAGCTTTAGAAGGCTTAAAACGCTCTGATGGGCTGTTCGGTCTTATTGAAGCAGCGAAAATGCTTGAAGTACGACCAAAAGATTTAACAGATTACTTGCGGAAAAATGATTGGGTCTATCGACGGGCTCCAGGGGCGCCTCTATTACCTTATCAGGATAAGATAAAGAAAGGATTCATGGATTGTCCTGCTATTACCATTCAAAGATCGGATGGTACAGAAAAGGTGCTGCCTTCAACAAAAATCACACCAAAAGGATTGGCATGTTTAAGAGAACAAATCTTTGGGGGTGTGCAATGAATACCAGTATCGACTTTTTATGTGATTTATGGATGGCATTGTTTCAGTTTTCTGATCGTGATGATGTCGAAGATAAAGCTTTTAATGCTCTCATTGAGACCATGGATGCAATAGAAAAAGCTTTGATTTTAAAACTTCAAGATGAATCACCAAACGCACTCAGAGTTCTGGCAATGATTACAAATTTTGGATCTTTAAAACCTCCTTCTATTATGGAGCCTTTGTTGAAAGCTTACGATCCGAGTTTGAAAAATTCTGTTAAGAAAGCTGCTTAACTTTAAAAACATGATTTTATCTCCTCGTCTTTTAGGCGGGGAGGTGGTTAACAGTATAAAATATCTTCACATAATACACATTATACGTATAATACGTATTATACATTAAAGATAGGATGTGCATATGAAAAAATATAGTTTTACAGATGTAAACCGCGGGGCAGGCGATATTTTAGACGAGGCTATGTCTACACCTGTAGCTTTGACAAAGCGAGGGCGTGAAAAAATCATTATGCTTCCTGTTGATTTATATCATGAATTAATAAAAGCGCGTTCTGGTGCACAATCTTTTGTTTATGCAGATGCACCGCAAAATATATTAGACGATTTAGATCGTGGTTTAGATGATATTTTAAATGGCAACGAACATGTTTAAAGCGGGGGATGTTGTTCAATATTATTATTTATCCAGTATTCCATAAAACATTATCCCTTGAGAGTGAGGAAGAGATCAAACAGCGTGAAGTGTTGGAACTTTGCTAACATTTGTTTCACGTTCAGCATGCCAAGCGTCATAATTAGCTTGCATACGTAACCATATAGCAGCTCCATCACCAAACATTTTGCCAAGACAAGCGGAAATAGCAGGAGAAACAGGCTTTTTTGCGTTCAGAATATCGTAGAGATGTTGGCGTGATATACCAAGCATCTGCGCAATTTCTGATTTTGTTTTGCCTGTCTCAGGAATAATTTCTGCTAAAACTTCTCCTGGATGAGTAGGACAACGGTTTTTATCTCTTTGTGCAGGAATGTCATTCATAACTGTATCCTTAGTGATATTGTTCAAGATCAACACGGTAAGCATTACATGAGTCAAATTCAAAGGTAATACACCATGGTCCGTTAACGTGGACAGTGTAACGAGTGGGTGAATATCCAATCAAAGAATGAAAGTTGAATCCTGGAAGATTCATATCTTCTGGTCTTTCAGAAATATCTAAACGATCAAGACGAACCATGATACGTTTTACAAGTTTCTTATCAATCTTGGATGAATTTCCCGTTTTGAATAATTCTGCCAATGTTTTGCTTTTAAACGTTTTAATCATTCTTTTATATAGCGTAAAATACTGTTAATGTCAACAAATAGCTTACATTATAAGTGCTAAAATGGAAAAAACAGTAACATCCCATTAGAAACCCTTATCGTCTAGACTTGTTTTTCTTTTCTCCACCTCATGCGTAAAGAGAAGAATAGGTGCATGGAGGGGATAAATTTGCACGTTAACATCAAGGATTTTACAAACATACCAACGGCTGTCTGATCAAATATTGCTAAAAACTTAGATCCCTTGCCATTCTTAATAAAGTGAATACGAAGTTTAAATTCTATTGTCATTTTGCTCTCCAAATTAATGAAGAGACCATAACAATCATCTCACTCTCTCATAAGACTGACACTGTCAGTCAAAAAGCTCTTTAAAGGGCTTTAAAAGGACTTAAAAACATATAAGCTTGCTCATACAAAAGCTATCCATTTGACTTGCGCTATTTTTGGTTTTGTATTTAATCTTTCCATAACCTTATAAGAACAGCA
>NZ_JBHIMS010000110.1:0-3334 GCF_042194285.1 Bartonella sp. MM97QHHN
TCATCCGTTGCATTGTAGACTTCTTGCGTGTCTGGTTTACCAGAACCTATATGCAATGTTTGGTAGTGATCGTCTGTTGGTCCATTAAAGATAATGGAGCTGTTATCGAGATTAAGCGTGGAAATATCAGAACGAGATCTTTGAGCGATATCAAGGAGATTGCCATCATCATCTTTTTCATTTTTGCTGATTTTCAACGTCCATTTTGTATCGTTTTTCAGATCAAAGTGCACATTTCTGTCTTTAGCAATATTTGCTCTGCCCTCTAAAATAGACTGATCTGCGCTTAATGTGAAGGTGCCGTTGGAGATCGTTTTAACCTCTTTACCATCCCACAAATCTTTATCTTTCCATGATGTTTTGTCCCAAAAAATACCATCTCCTAATAATACGTCAGCATGGACTTCTGATTTTTTAAGATTGACTGTGCCGATTGATGGAGCAGCAGCATCTTCGATGCTTTTTTCAACAACAGTTCTAACGAAAATTCCTGTACCATTTTCAGCATGAAGCTCTGCATTAGTCAGATTGATCTCATTACTATGATATTTTTGCGGATCATGCGAGCTATTCGGATTATTATCAAAGAAAGTTGCGAATTGTAAACTGGCAACTTCTGCTGTGGCAGAAACATCTGTCAGATCAATATGTCCGCCATTTATTACAACCAGTGCAGCCATTTTTGCTTCTATTGTATTTTTCTTCCCCTTCTGAGGAGTATCGGATTGGGTATCTAGGCCTTTAGAATTAGTATCAATAGCACGATTGCTCGTTTTAATTGTGCTACCTTCAATGACAAAAAGACCAACATCAACATTTTGAATGGTTGTTTTGCCATTGAATTCAACTATACTATCGGCATCCCAAATGTTTACACCAACGGTTGGTTCTTCGGACTCACTACCGGTTATTGTTAAATCTCCGGTAATGATTTTACTCCCATCATCTGCATAAAGACCTTCATCGACATTTTGAATGGTTGTTTTGCCGGTTAACTGAATTTCACTACCAGAATCCTCTGTCCGTACACCAGTGCTTATTTTGCCGAGATTTTCATTAATTGCTTTACCACCGACTACTGTTAAATTTTCGCTGGTAATTTTGCCACCATTTATTGCTCTAAGACCCTTCAAAATATTATTAATCGTTGCCGTTCCGTGCAATTCAATTCTGCTATCAGGACCAAGTGCAAGTGCACCGGTTCCCGCGTCATTCGTTGTTAAAGCTATATCCGTGACATCAATCTGTCCACCATTTCGTGCCTCAAGCCCATGTGTGAATTTTTCAATGGTTGTTTTTCCATTTAGTTCGATCTTGCTGTTAGGCAGGTCAACTCCTACGCCAGTGCTTTCTTCTTTTGCTCCAGAACCGATGAGTGTTAAATTTTCGCTGGTGATTTTACCACCATCAAATGCTCCAAGACCGTTCAAAGCATTGTTAATCTTTGTATTACCTTTTAATTCAACTATGCTATCAGAACCAAGTGCAAGTGCACCGGTTCCTTTGCCATCTGTTGTTAGAGTAACATCCGTAATTTCAATACGTCCACCATTTTTTGTAAGTAATACGCTTTCATATCCATTCAAACTTCCTCCTATAACAGTTCCTCCTATGACAGCCCCTCCTTTCATTGTGATCTTGGATTCTATACCATCTGCATGGAGTCCAGTACCATTAGATGATGCGACTGTAACATTGTTGTTTAAAGTAATGATGCTGCCATTTTGAGCAGATATTGCTGTATTTTTTGCACGAAATGATCCTCCAGAGATTGTTATTGTCGAGTGATCATCTGCAAATATGCCTTTTAGTGCTTGAGTTACGGTTACATTGTTCAAGGTTACTGTGCTGTTTTTAGCACTTATTCCTAAGGATAGTGAACTGTTATCGTTTTTACTCGATATTACCACGTCTTCCAGCTTGTTTTTTTTACTCTTACTGTCAGAAAAGGAAGCACCAGTGCTAGATAAAATGCCAGATGAGGAGGCCTCCATTCCAGAATATGTAATTGTTCCCTTAGTCATTTGAAGTGTAGCACCGTCTTTGGTTTCAAGGCCTAAGAAAATACCAGAACCAGTGCCTTTAATGGTTGTGCCATCCAGTAACTCAATCGCACTGTCAGCACCTTCTGCTGTTACAGCATAGACGGTTTTGTTTGTGCCTTGGTTTATATCTTTATTCGTAACAATGGTTAAATGTTTTCCAATGATTTTGCCACCGTCTTTTGCGTGAATAGTTTCGTAGGTTTTATCGGATACTTCTTGTTGTTTTCCCTCAGAAACTACGAGGGTTTCAGCATGTGCACTGAACTGGATGTTGAACAGGATGATAGCGGCTGTAGCCGTGCATGATAAAAGGGATGTTTTATACACTAGTATTCTCCTTATGAGATCCCCCAAATATTCATTTCCCCGCGAATTTCATAAGAAGAAGTGAAAATGGATAGTTGTTATTAATTTCAGTAATTGTCTTTATTTGGTAAGACATTTTTGGTTTTTTGTCAAAATTAAAAAATAATTGATATTAATTATCTCTAATACAAAATGTATTTATAATTGATTTTATTTAAAGAATTATAATTTTGAATATTATTATTCAGAGAAATATTGTGAGATACTGATATAGTGGTTTTTACGTGATGGTAGGGATTATTATATGACGCAAATTGGGGTTATGAGGGAAAAAAAAAGGATGTAGAAGAAGCTAGTAAAAAAGCTAACTTACTTGGGCTTAAAGTGGTTTTTCATCTTTTAATACAGTGGTATTAATTTATTTCTAATAGACTTTTCTTTTTTTCAAAGTAGGAAGTACTCTTCATCCACTGGGGATGGAAGTGCTCTGTTGCGTTTGTTGTGTCTTGTCTTGGAGATTTTCGTAAAGAACTAAGTATAAAGAGGGAAGGGTGCTTTAAAAGGAAAAAGGATGACTTTAATGTACAAAAAGGGCAGCATATTGTGCTGCCTTTTTGTTAAATTGAATAGAATGAATAGGCTATTTACAGCCTTGATTTAAAACTGATAGCGTATACCACCTGAAAAGCTTGCACCACTTATACCAGTTTTCTGAAGCTTTTGTTGATAACTTACATCACCATGAAGCGAGAAATTGTGAGACAGTTGCGCATTAATGCCAACGCCGCCTTCAATTGCAGGTCCCATAGGATCAAGGTCAAAATCTCTGCCAATATGAATGGTACCATCATCACCAAAGGTTTTGATCAAGTTTACTTTTCCATAGAAAGACATAGGACGGCTGTTTTCAGTGGAAATGGTTTTTGTCAAACGTCCACCAATGCGTACTAACCATTGAGAAGGATTTTTCATATCAACGGTAA
>NZ_JBHIMS010000038.1:0-3380 GCF_042194285.1 Bartonella sp. MM97QHHN
TTCATCAGAATTTATAAACACTGGTTTATTCACAAATGCCTCCATACTGCCTATTGGCAAAAGTTATTTTCTAAGATATGGGATATTTGATACCAAAACGGTAATTTAAAGTCAATACCAAAATGGTTATTTTTTTATTTTATATTTTTTTAGAGTAGAAAAAATGGATGAAAAATGGTCAATTAATACGCAAATATTAGAACTATGGGATAAATTGACAGAAGATGAAAAAAGAGAGTTTATTCTTTTTTATCTTGATAAAATGAAGAAAGGAGATCAAGAAGTTTAACCTTATTATCGTAGCTTAGATGCTCTAACATATCTTCAATTTGTTCATCTAAGCTATTAGGCTTATTTCCTGAAAACAACAGTTGTTTGGGGGTAATTTTTAAGTGTGGCGCCAAACGTACAGCCCACTCCTTTGTTAATTTTCGTTGTCCATTTTCTAAACGAAAAATTTGTGGCTGACTAGTCCCTACCAATTCGGCTAATTCTTTTGAAGTTAAACCTACTTTTTGTCTGAAAAATTTCAAATTATTCATGATTCTTATCCTAATTAAAAAAAATATCCTTTCAAATGCCAATATGGTAAAATATGCTTGTCTTAATAATACCAATATGGTAAAAAGAGGAATGTCTAAACTAAAACTGTATTTATCAAAGAATAATATTACTTATGCCGAGTTTGCGATTTTGGTAGGTGTTACACAAGCATCTATAGCACGCTATGTGAATAAGAAGCGATTTCCGCATCCTAGGATAATACAAAAAATAGCAGAAGTTACTGATAATTACATAAGTCCTAGCGATTGGTATCAAGAGAATTTTTCTTCAATTTCTAAAAGTCGCGGTGTTGATCAGACGGGCGATAGATTGCAGCATTAAGGAGATAAAGATGAGTTCGAATGAAATTTTATGGATAGCAGTGGTTTCAGTTTTGCTCTTAAGCGGAGTGATGTTTCGTATTGCATTGCATTATCGCGATCAAGTTAAAGCACTTAAAGAGCAGGTTCAAGATATTAAGAAAAAAATGAAAGAGAATGAGTTTAGGTATTTAAAGGAAAGCAAGCAGACAATTGATGAATGTGATGCGGATCTTGAAGAACGTGACAAGGAAATTAAACAACTGAAGCAAGAGATTGAAGAACGTGACGAGGAAATTAAACAACTGAAACAAAAGACTGAAGAACTAAAACAAAGTATAGATGCGTATCGAGAAGAGTTTACACGGAAAAGTGAAAAGATACAGGCACTAAAAGCAGATGTGCAATCACGCGACGAGGAAATTCAAAGACTAACACAAGAGCTTAAGCCGCGTGATGAAGCAGTAAAAGCGCCGCTTCATAAGAATAAGAAGAGTAAGAAGAAGGGTAAGTGAGGAGAGAGGGATGGGCTTAATTGCACTTATTATATCTTGTATTGCTAATTTGTGTTCATGTTATGCGGTTTATACCAATTTTAAAAACATAAAAATGCTTAGACAAGCGATAAAAGAACGAGATGAGTTAATAGCGTCACAAAAAGCGTTGATGGAAGGACAGCTAGCAGAAAAAAATGAGTTAATAGCGTCACAAAAAGCATTGATGGAAGAACAGCTAGCAGAAAATGAAGAGAAAATACAACATTTACAAAAATTACAAAAAGAAGTGCAAGAACGTTTGTTGGAATCTGAACAGAAGAAATCTAAAGAGCAAGAATATTTGACTGAATATGAAAATATTTATGAAAATCTTCAAGAGTCTGAAGATGTTCGTGCGCTTGTAAGAGAGTTTGTAGAAAAAGCCCCAATTGTAAATGAAGAAGATGATAGAACGCAAAAGATACTAATACAATTGATGAAGGATGAGCAGAAAAAGAATGAAGCAATTGAAATTATTGAAGATTTCAATAGATGGTTTATGGCAAAACAATCGGTTACAGTTGCAGAAGCCAATAAATGGGATAGGGCACAATATTTATCATTTCTTCTTATGAAACCAAAGCCAATGACATGGGCCGAGTTGGCTGAAAAAAGCCCTGAGGAACAACAGCGTTATTCATCATGTTGGAAAACGGTTATTTATTGAATGGAAACAGCTTGGAATACAACAGATCGGATAGTTTATTACTTGGTTTAATATTAAAATATTCGGGGCAAAAAGTCACTTTTTCTGGTGGATTTAAAGGATTTACGGCAGTGTGCTCCATAGTCAATATTAAAGGAATTTCTGAGTTTCTGTCTATAGGAAAAACACCAATAATTAGTCCTAATAGACCAGAAGGTTTGAGGCTAAATGGATCAATATCGCTATGTATGGGTGGATCGACTCGAGGTTTCTTTAAGCATAAGTGTTTTTCCTGTTGAGGATGGATGTAATGTAGTGCTCCTAGTGATTGTGGCAAAAGTTCACGATAGCATGCGGACATAAAGATAAAAAGGCTATTATCCTGTATGCTGATAGAGTTGATTTTAATTGTTTGTTTTGTAGCATTTGTAATGATTAAAGATACATATATTACTGGAAAGATATCATTAGGATTATCACTTATCCATGAACTGTGTGTGGTAACACGGAGCTTTTTTTCTTCTAAAATCTCTAATTGTTTTTCCAGAACTGTGGCAAGCTTTTTCATTGATATCGCTTGTTGTCTAGTTGATTTAGCTATGTCCATGGCATTGGCTAATTCTGTTTTAAATTTTTCTCGATCTTCTTCTCTTAATTTTTCATCTTTTTCTCGATCTTCCTTTCTCAATTTTGCAGCTTCTATGCGATCTTCTTCTCTTAATTTTTCATCTTTTTCTCGATCTTCCTTTCTCAATTTTTCATCTTTTTCTCGATCTTCCTTTCTCAATTTTGCAGCTTCTATGCGATCTTCTTCTCTTGATTTTGCAGCTTCTATTCGATCTTCTTCTCTTAATTTAAATGTCTGTTTAATAGAAAGAAAAGCAAAAATTGCGGATAATAAAGCACCAACCGAAGAAAGTGCAGAAAATAAAACAGAAAACGCAGAAAATAATACAGGATGCTGTTCTATCCAATTTAAAATCGCTTGCATACTTCTTACACCCTTCTTTTCTTCATTTTCAGAAAAAAACAACCTTATAAAACACATTTTGTATGGAGAGGCGCGGTGAATAACACGATTCTTTGTTTTGATCTAGGTACCAAAACGGGGTGGGCGTTTCGCAATGCCGAGGGTGACATATTCAGTGGTACCGTGAATTTTCAATCGCGCCGTTTTGAAGGCGGTGGAATGCGTTATTTGCGTTTTAAACAATGGCTATCAGAAATAAAGCAGACAGCAGGTCAAATTGACGCGGTGTATTTTGAAGAGGTGAGGCGTCATAAAGGTACAGATGCAGCGCATGTTTACGGTGGTTTGTTAGCAACGTTAACGGC
>NZ_JBHIMS010000097.1:0-3746 GCF_042194285.1 Bartonella sp. MM97QHHN
TCCTTGTCTGGTGTGGTGTTTGCAACGTTTCCAGCCGCATCTTCTTGCGCTTTATCAAAAAGTTCGCACTCTATTTTTGTGGTGTAACCACCCGTTTTATCAAGTTTGTGCTTAACGCTCTTGATGCGCCATTCTGCTGGAATATAGGGGCGGAAAGGGGGCTCTTGAACAAGCTTTGCTTCTGCTTGCACAAACGGATCACCACCGATATCACATGAGAAAGAAGACTTACCGCGTGATGATTTATTGCGATAAGCAGCAATGGCCGCAACAGCCTCTGATTGGTTATGGTAGGTGTATTTGAGTTCATGAAACGGCGGATTACCAACTTTGACTTCTTTTTTTTCACCACTGCGGATATCATGATAGGTTGCGAGAACACCGCCTTTCTTCTCTTTGTCTTCTTCTTTCTCAGATTCTTTTTCTGCTTTTTCTGATTCAGATGATGATGCTCTGTCACTGTTATCCATATGGATAAAGTTTTCATCATCATCAATCTCTTCTGGCTCTCGTGCATCAGCAGCGGCTTTTTGGTCGTCCCCCACATCTGTTTCTAAGCCATTGGCTGCACCTGCTTCATCTCGTGCGCTGTATTTAAAATCCCAAGAGGTACAATGTTTTTCATGGATAACAATAACGGGGAGTGTTTCACCAGTGATGGCTTTGCCTTCGCCCCGTTTAGCCAAAACAAGCTTGCCATCAACGGGTTTTGCTACCGCATCATAGTCTTCTGCAAGGCGTGTGGCAAAAGCCATATCGCTTTCAGCTGTTTGATCAATGTGACGCACAACAATTTTAGCAAGAGCAGGGTCAACTTTTGGTGTATAGCCATTACGCTGTGCTATCTCTTGAACAATACTGCCAAGGGTTTGCTGGTGATAGGATTGGCTTTTTGGGGTTCTGTAAGACGTGTTCATTGATGCGGCGCGCCCTGTCACGCTTAAGCTTTGTGGTGGGCTGCTTACAGAGATTTCGTCTATCAGATAGGATCCCATATCGCGGTTTTTGCCCCCTTCATAGCCAAGTGTGACAGAAATGATTGTTCCGATAAGAGGAATATCAAGAAAGCCGTTATCACTGTCACGTGCGCGGTCATCAAGCTCTATAGTGATACGATCACTTTTGTTTTCTGCTTCATCGGTAATTTCAATCGACAAAACATAGTCCATCAGCGTTCTTGTGATGTCCTCTCCATTTGCCATCACTGTGCAAAAAGGTTTCATGATTTGCTACCCCAAATTCTGATCACTGGTGTGGCTTTCGGATAGGGGAGGGTTGGTAAGAGTATCGTGATACCTGCTTTTAAAATGGGTCCATAGTCTGCAAGACCAAAGTTTGCTGCATAAACGCGTTCAACAGCAAGGGCTTGTTGACCCTTTGCATAGTATCTCCAGCAAATGGCATCAACCATATCGCCTTCTTTTGTTACGTAAAGATCACTCATAGCTCTTCACCATATTCTCTCAACTTTATTGTAAATTCTTGTTTTTTTGGGGTGCCATTATGATGAAAAATGCTTTGTTTTTCCTCTACAGAAAGAATGACAAACTTACCTAAGATTTTGCCTTGACCAGTCACAAGAATGTGAGGTCCTTCATGTGCCATTTGCCGTAAATATTCGAGCTGTCTATGACCACCTTTGAAATCTGGATAAATCACACCAGTTAAAGAAAATTCCGCATTTGCAACGGCAGGCAATTGAAGAGCTGCTTTGCGCCCCAATCGTCCTTGCTCTACCCATGGAACCCCATAAGACATATCAAGTGTTTGATAAGCAGCTGTTTCAATCGAAAAAATAAAACCACCCAAAGCTAACATCATGGTATTTAATCCGAAAGGCTAGAGGCTATGGCTAAACGTTGCTGTTTTGCATAGCGTTCAAGTGCTTGATTGACAGCGTCTCTGATTTCGTCCTTGAGACCATTGGGGACGGAAATATTGAGATTTGTAATGGTTACACGGGCGTCTACTTCAACGGGTTTATGAACCGTAATGGGCTTTGGAGCTTTAAAGGCACCCACTTTATTTGTTGCCTGCATTTGTCCTGTTTCAACGACACTTGTATTAAAACCACTCTTGCGTTTTTCAGGGGGGGTATTTGTAACCACTGCTGTATCCAGCATTCTTTTTGCCTGTGTATTGGTTTTTTCGGTAAAGGTTTTAATGGTCTGCGTTGAAGTCTTGTCTATTGAAACATTAAACCCTAACTTTTCTTTCACCCAATTAGGCATCCAACTGGTTAATTTACTCATCATGCCGCTGAGCCAATCAGACAGAGCATTCCATTTGCTTTTGATGCCCTCCCAAAGCCCATTAATAAGATTGGAGCCTACTTCCATTAAATCGACACCAAACAGCCATTCAATGAGTTCATTGATTTTTTTCGAAATCCAAGAGAGTGGTGAAAAGTTTTTAAAGAACGTCAAGAGGTTATTGAAAGCATTACTACATAAGTTCGCAAAAGAATCCCATAGCTTGCTTATAAAGCTTATGACTGTGTCCCAATTTTTATAAAGCAGATATCCGGCAGCAACAAGAGCTGCAATGCCGCCAATTATCCAGCCAATAGGTGTGGTCATGATAGCAACACCAAGCGATATAAAAGCCGTACCAACAGCGGTTATTGCTGGAATGAGTGAAGCTACAAGAGTTACAGCAAGACCAGCAATTGCGGAAGCAGCTGGTGCTATTGCCGCAATGAATGCCCCAGTAAGAACTGCTCCAACTGCGGCTAAGGATGCAGCCACCCAAGCATTGAGTTTATCCCAATATTTGTAGAGTAAAACAAGAGCTGCGATGCCGCCAATGAGCCATCCTATGGGCGTCGTCATTATAGTATAGCCAAGGGTGACAAACGCTGCTCCCGCTGCGGCTAATGCGGCAATGAGTGGACCAAAAATGAACGAACCAAGTGCCACAAGTCCTACCTTAAAGAGGGTTATTTCACCAATCAGAGGTTCTAGCCATTGGAACCAGCCTTTAATCCTCTCTGTGAGATCACTGATGCCTTTTCTTAAATCAGAGGTAGGATTAAGCAAATCATTAAGGACTTTTTTTAAGGTTTTTGCCCAGCTCGCAACAGTTGTTTGAATGAGGTCGCGGTTTTCATCAATCAACTTTGAAAAACCGTCAATCATATCATTAATCACGGGCATGAAACGCGCGCCAATAAAGCTCGCGATACCGCCTATTTTTTTCTTAAAAGCACCAAGCTTGTCACTTAAATCTGCTGCATAGCGTGCAACATCGGCACCTATCAGCCATTTTCCTTTTCGCGCCTTTGCAAACAGCTCTTTAATGGGTGCCATGCCTTGTGCAAGCATGGTCGCCATTTCTTTACCATCACCCCCAAACAGCAGAGCAGCAATATGCTGTCTTTGTGCTTGGCTTTTCATCTTACTCATCTTGTCGGTAATTTCTTCTAACAAGACAGAAGTGGATTTGAGTTTTCCAGAAGTGTTTTTGACAGAAATGCCAAGTGCTTCAAAGCCCATCATGCCTCTTTTTTGTCCGGCATATGCTTGTGCTGAACGCCTATTTAAAACCGCTAAGGATTGTTGAAAAAGTTCGGCAGAAGTGCCTGAATTATCGGCTGCATCACCCCATAATTGAAGTGATGCAACACTCATATTTAAATGGTGTGATGCGTGATAAAGACTATCGCCCAGATGCATGGTTTTCATGGTGAGGGCGGCTACACTTGCCACAAGACCACCACCAGCAAGCCCCAAGACACCAGTAAAGAC
>NZ_JBHIMS010000117.1:0-4887 GCF_042194285.1 Bartonella sp. MM97QHHN
AAGCATTGCTCGTCCACCTTTTTGGGTCCACCTTTTAGACCACCTTTAATTTCTGATTTGAGATTTTTTCTTTAATACTTACTTTTTTTATTGAATCATAAAAAGCTATAGACATCAATACGCCCTTACACATCTTTATATACTTTGAATCTTGTTGCTAAAGCCTGATTCGCTCTCTGGGGGCACCATGCTCTTTTTTATCCAAAATAATTTATTGATTTTCCATATATTTTGTACAGTGAGGGACGCGTAAATAAAAGTGAGGGAATAGGATTTTTCAACCTATCTCTATAGGACGCCTCTTTTTTTGCAAACTTTCTCAAGAAGGTCTTTTAATTCTGCTAAGTTTTGTTGTGAAAAATTCTCTAAATTTCTAACAAACTCACCAACAGCTTCACGCCTCAACGGATCAGAAGTCTTGATTGTAAAAGTTTTGCGACAAGCATAGGCTGCTTTTCTTAAGAGTAAAGCCTTCTCTTGATAAACCATAAAGCTCTATGATCTTTTCCTCCAGTCCTACAGGAACAGATTTTTTGCCAATCTCGACAGAAGATAAAAATCCTACAGATATGTCTAATTTCTTAGCCATATCTAAGAGGCGTTCGGAGTGATCAATGCGCAAAATTCCGCGCAAATTCACCATTACTAGCATCACCGGACCAATCGCCTCCTCCCAACATAACATTTACGTCTACACGTAAACTGCTTCCTTGTTCCCCTGTATGCCATTTCGTCACGGGATAACAACCAGACAAAAATTGCCACACATAACCGCAACCATCCTCACAACCGATATACGAAATCATACGACGATTTTCTGTATCAACGTGTCCTCCAGACGTTTTGGGAGAAGGCGCTTTATTGCCTATAATACTGGTTCCCGAATTGATTCCATACATGCAAGACGCGAACTCATCACTCGTCAAAAATCTCTTATTAACAGACGAAAAATCCACGTGATGGTCAGAATAGCTACGATTGGTTGTAATCGGAACACCATAGGCAGACTTCGTATTTTCATCTGTCCCTGATTGAAGATAAATATCAACCCAAATATTCTTCCACGGATCGTAAACCATTCCCTCTGGATCACTCCTCGGATAGTGATTTAAACACCAAACAGAATCAGGGAGAATATCCCCCGCTTGATAACCCGATAACGGATGATCTTCAAAGAAATTGTTATTTCTATGGATTCGACTAGTGTCCAAGGATATTATGATATACGGGGGGCGAATAAATTTGATCGCGTGTGGAAAAACATTGAAACAGTTAAGAATCTTCAACCTCTGCAAAGTATAGGAATAAGAGCGACAGTTACCAAAGAGATTCTAGAAAATATTATTAATTTTATCGATTTTTGTATAAGCAAAGATGTCGATTATATCGGATTCAGCCCGCTCGATACGTCGTCATTTAGTT
The DNA here is from genome assembly GCF_042194285.1 of Bartonella sp. MM97QHHN. Lineage (NCBI taxonomy): Bacteria > Pseudomonadati > Pseudomonadota > Alphaproteobacteria > Hyphomicrobiales > Bartonellaceae > Bartonella > Bartonella sp. MM97QHHN. The sequence continues at coordinate 1,423 of NZ_JBHIMS010000117.1, forward strand.
TTTCTAGAAAAAATAATACAAAGGATCGATCTAAGGCTTTAAGAAACAAAACTCTTCCGCCAAACGCTTCACTTTTTCATTTGAGAGATGAATTATCAAGGAAAGAATCCCCCCTCCAAATTTATATAGATAAAAAGTTCCAAGAAAGGAAAATCTCATGGACGTCACAAAATTTTGTAAATTGTATTAATTATTACTTAGGCGAGAATTCTACGTACGTTTCGTCGCCGTTAATGTGTTTATTTCCATTTTCATCCTTGGTATTGGACTATAATGGAGATCTAAAAAATTGCTTTTATTCAGAAGCTTTTGGGAATCTACAAAATTATGGGGCAATAGATTGGTCTGCTCAAAGCGTTTTAAAATCTTTGAAAGAATCTGGCGCATGTAGCGGATGTCATGGGAAGGTGTTTTGTGGATAAGGTTAAGCAATTTAAGATTTATAGTGTTAGCAAGTCTACTGCTCTAGTGGTTGCTGTTTTACCACTTTTTTTGTCGGAAAAATTGCATTTGTCGCAAGCGGATATTGTTTTAATCGGTAGTTATTTTTTATTGCTTCCTTTGATCTTAGAAGTCCCCTTGGGTTTATTATCAGATGTTTATGGAAGTAAGCGCGTTATTTATACTGGGCTGTTTTTCTTTCTTTGCGGTTTTTTAGCTCTTTTTATGAATTATGCATATTTTGCTTACGCCACTTATTTGTTGTGTATTACATTAGCAGCCGCTTGTTTCTCAGGTGCGGAAGATAGTTTACTCTTTTCTGTAGTACCAAAGCATCGCACACTGTTTTCCGTTAAGTCCGAAGTGGCTGCTGTTACCTATAGTGTGACAACGGTACTTATTTTTTTAGGAGGAATACTTTATTATGTGCATCCTGCATTGCCTGTGATTTTTCAAGTCCTTTCATTAATTTTTGCTATTTTTATGTTTTCAAAACTGACGAAGGGATTAGATAGTTTTCATATCAACGCTCATCCGAGTATTTTCACAGTTATGTGCGCCAGCCGTAAAGAAGTCAAAAATCCTTATCGCTTCACTCTTATTTTTTTAAGTGCAGTTTCAGCTTTTGCTATTTTGGTTAATAATCGAACTGTTTCTATCGCATTTTCTGATTTTTTGCCATTTCAACCTGCTATTTTGGTTTCGATTATTTTTATCATTGGGAATTTTTTTTCAGCAAGTTCCAATATATTGTTTCAGAAGTATTTTTCAAAGTTTCAAAATCCTATTTTTCCCGTCTTAATGATTGGTTGTATGGTAACCATTGCTTTTTTTCTCATGTCATTTCAAATCATTGCGGCTCTTATATTAGGATTTTTACTGCTATGTGTTTTTAAATCTGCTTATCGATCTTATCTGTCGTCTCTTCTTATAAATTCACTGCTTGATCCCAAAGCTATCGCGACTGTTTTATCATTTACAGCCATTATTACAGCTGTTGTATCCTTTGCATTCAGTTTTTTATACGGTCATATTTTTTCAACATTCTGGCAAGCTAATTTGTGGTTGGCAGTGGTTATGGCTGTGATTTTTGGGGTGTCTGCTTTAATTATTTTTGTCAGAAAACAAGAAATCATTTGGTTACAGCCTGAAAATGCACAATCGTCAAAACAACATTTCTTGAAACGCAAGCATCAAGAATTTTGCTATGGGCAAATTTATCCGGAAGCATCGTGCATTAATGAAAACATCAAGGATGGCTCTTTTCGACAAAGTCTCTATCCTGCACCAAATTTGATAACACTTTGCGATGAAGTAGTCGAATGGGAGTTTATCCGGGGTACTGTATTGAGTCAAATGGATTTGCTACATCAAAAGGCGATTATTGATCAAATCAATAAGATCTTTCAAGATCGATTAAGCAAAAATATAATCTTATCACATGGAGATTTACATCCTGATAATATCATTGTTACTCCTGATAGTTCTTTTATGGTAGTGGATTGGGATTTATGTCAAGAAGCCAGTCCGGAATTGGATATCTTAACATTTTTCACCAGTCCAAGATTATCTCTCAATTTAGAAGAACGGATAGACTATATTTCTCATTTGCTGTCTATATCAAAGGATGAAGCTTTACCAATGATAAAAGCGTTTGTGGCTAAAAAAATTTCTGATCTTTGTCTATACCAAAATATTTTCATGAAACAATTAGTATTGGATTATATGAACTTGAATAAGGAATTTCATGGGCGATAATATTGTAATTTGTAATGAAAATTGCAGTGCGAGCTGCAATCATTGTCCGTATTCGATGGAATGTATGGTGAGAGATGACGCGTTGCCTGAATTTTTATATACAATAAATGACATAAAATCTGATTTTATTATTCTTTCTGGTGGAGAGCCTTTTGAGTTCGATTATGATTTACTTCATAAATATACTTGTATGTGTCTCATTTGTAAAAAATATTTTCGGATTGCAACAGGGGGCACATCTATATTCAACCATATTTGAAGCTATTAAAGAGTAATCCGTTCTTTTTAGGGATACAAATAGGCACAGATGTTATTTCAGAGATAAGAAATCTAGACAGTAAAAAATATAAACAAACGTGGGTGCGTAACATAGAATGTATGAAAAAAGATAGCGTACCATATAGTGTGACGATTACTTTATCGGAGAGATTCGATTTGGCAGAAGTGTTAGCTCTAATACGTATCGCTACTCCCGAGTTCATTTTATTTAATTTTGAAAATAGAAAAAAGTATGAGAATACATTTCAGTTAAATATGATACGGGATTTTTTTTCTGGCTGTGAGATAAAATATGGATATACGCATCAGAGTTTACACCAATAAATATAAACTATCGGATTCTTTTCACAGTTCTTCTGGTGTATTAGTTGAAAAAACAGAACTGATAATTTTATTTACTACTCAGGATAAAGTTATTTCGCCCTTTGCTATGGAGTTGCCATTGTCACCTAGTCACGGAGAAATGCCGGACGATTTTATAAAATCTATAAATGAACGATACAAGATATTGATTTATAATGATAATCTAGCTCTGTTCATATTGAATTAGACGCCCGAATAACGTAGGATTCTCTCATTTCAAATCTGTTTATCTTGAATCAATCAAAACCACTTGCTTGCACACCACAAGCGGGGCTGACGTGTGGGTAAAAACTATAGCAGAAAGGAGTAAAAATGGTTCTTATGAATCGTCTTAATGCAAGATCTGTCGCAACATTGGGAACTGGCAAATATAATGATGGTGCCGGCTTGCTTCTTCATAAGCGTAAAGATGGAGGTGCTCAATGGCTGTATCGTTATACCATTCATGGGCGGCGTCGCGAAATGGGCTTGGGTGCTTTAAGAGATGTCTCTTTAAAACAAGCCCGTGAATTGGCAACTGGGTGGCGGGCTGTTTTACGTGAGGGGCGTGACCCTATTAAAGAACGTGAAAAACAAAAGCGTGAGGCAATAAGCAATCTCCATTACTTAAAAGATATTGCACTA
>NZ_JBHIMS010000114.1:0-5137 GCF_042194285.1 Bartonella sp. MM97QHHN
CATTAAACGCGGGTCTGATGTCATGATTTTGGTGAGCGTTCCAGAGAGTTTGAGAGGCGGATAGCCTCTCATTAAAAAATAAAGTTTGTAAATAAAAACTATTTTTATTGTCAATCTTCTGAAATTCTTCTATGAATTAATCAATGTGTTGATTGCATACGCAACAATCAACAAGGGATTAAAAGCCTTAAATTATAGCGTTAGAATTAGCTCACTATGTTGGGCTTCCCGGAGTTCCGGGAGTTTTTGTTATGTCCAGGTGCTTTTCAGCACTAAAAGCAAAAAGCTGACTATAATTCAGTACTTTTAACTCCCGGAATACCAATGCGAGGGCGCTCGCACCCGGTAGGGGGAATTTAAAGTGCAAAACAAAACTCCACATTTTAATGATATTTCTGTAGGGGAAAAAATTCGCGATAGAAGAAAATTCATGGGAATTTCTCAGACAGAATTAGGAAACAAATTAGGAGTAAGCTTCCAACAAATCCAAAAATATGAAAAAGGCTCAAATCGTGTAGGAGCTGGACGTTTGCAGGAAATCGCTAACATACTAGATGTTCATATCTCCTTTTTTTATACCGACATTTCACAAAAAAGAAATATCTCATACCCTTATGATGAAGGAATTTCCAGTAAAGAATACTGCCTTTTAAGAGGTTTTAGACAACTCAAACCTAAAAAACAGAAAGCAATTTTGTGGTTGGTTTCCGAATAGAATGAATACTTTTAAAATTATATTACATACAGCTATCTTCTCTATTCATAATAATATTTTAAATATTTATTACGTATTTTGTACGTAAATAATAAATAATAATTATTTATTTTGTGTGTAATTGTTATTTATATAATTTTCAATAAGACGATTAAGAAAATCACCACCATCTTCATTAAGTTCGTCTGCTAAAGACCAAAAACTGTCTCTTACTTCTGGTTCAAGTGCAAGTGTTAATCGTGCTGTTTTTAAACTACGTCTTCTACGTCCACTACCACGTTTTGTTTCTACACTATGACGTGTCGTAAAACCATTATTTTGACCTATCTTACCTAATTCTTGTTCATCTACTTTTTGTGCTTTTGTAAACGGTTGTAAATTTTCAAGATTCGGTAATACAATTTCAGCTCTTTTTGTCATGCTACTTTGTCCTTTAATAAATTTTCATTATCCAATACCTTCACAACAGCATTAGCAAAAACCGTTGCATTTTCTTGTGCTGCTTGAGGATTATTCACATCAGAAGATGCTAAATCAAAGAGAGACCCCCCTATCTGAAAAAGAGCACTAAAAGCTCCTCTTTCAGTTAATGAAGCAGGTAAAATAGGAAGATTAGCCTTTTCTAACGTTTTCTCTATATGCTGTCCTTCGCGACTGTTTAAGGTATTAGTCATAGAAAATACGATACGAAAAGGTATTTCTCTTTTAAAAAACTGACTCTGTTGTTTTATTAAAGCAATGATCTTTCCTATCTGATCTCCATCAAGTTGTTTTTTTCTCATAGGAACCAAAACTAAATCTGCTCTCCCTATAGCAAAAGAAGCCGCAAGATTAGCAGAACCTTCAAGATCAACAATAACAAATGGAAACTGTTCTACAGCATCATCAATGCAAGAAACAATATTCTGTTCTGTAATATTTCCAGAAACTTCTATATTTTGAGGCATTGTATCTACAGATCTTTTCATCCATGTCACAAGTGGTTGATTTGGGTCTGCATCAATTAATTTCACCTTAGATCCGGCTTTAGCAAAAACGTTAGCTAATACTAATGCCATTGTGGATTTTCCAACACCACCTTTTGTTGAACACATAGTAATTACAGGCATTAAGATATTCCTTATTCAATGAATAAACACCAAATAAATACCATTTATTTATTACGTATTTATTAAAATTATAAATAATAATTATTTATTTTGTAAATATTTATTATTTACGTATAAAATACGTAATAAATATTTATATCTTGTTAATTTCAAATCAGGCATAATCGGGTGTGCACATTCCAGTATGCAAACGAGTTTATTTCACAATTTCGTTTCTTGTGAGTAATTGATTTTTACATTACTTTTATATATATTAGATAATTATATAGTAAGAGGAATTTTTTATGTCTTCATTAACAGTTACAGCAAAAGGACAAATTACGCTAAAGCGGGATTTACTACAGCACCTTGGTGTTAAACCAGGTGAGAAGATTGACTTTGATAAGTTACCAGGTGGTGAACTTCGTATAAAAGCGTCACAGCCTACAAGCACTATTGAGAGCTTTATTGGACGATTTTCTGGAAAACTAAAAAAACCTCTAACCATTGAAGAAATGAACGAAATTACAGCTTCTAGTTGGGCTGGGAAAAAATGAAGATTTCTGTAGATACAAATGTTCTGGCTCGTGCTGTTTTACAAGATGATAAAAAGCAAGGGGAGGTAGCAAGTAAGATTTTAAGAGAAGCTTCTCTCATAGCTATTTCTCTACCTTGTCTATGCGAACTTGTTTGGATACTTCGCCGAGGTGCAAGACTATCAAAAGAAGATGTAGCTGGAATGTTACGCGATCTGCTAGCAACCAGTAATATAGTAATGAATAGACCAGCTGTTGAAGCAGGGCTTGCTATTCTAGAGGCTGGTGGTGATTTTGCTGATGGAATTATAGCTTATGAAGGTAATTGGCTAGGTGGCGAGACATTTGTTTCGTTTGATAAATTAGCAATCGACCTATTAAAGAAAAACGGACAATTAGTAAAACTCCTTACTTAATGAGTGAGCTAATACCTATAAAAGAATAAGCTATAGATGTGGATTTTCCAACACCACCTTTTGTTGAACACATAGTAATTACAGGCATTAAGATATTCCTTATTTAGTAAATAAATATTATTTATTTAGTACGTATTTTGTACGTAAATAATAAACATACTTCAATGCATCACGTCATGGAAAAGAACTATCAACTTGGCGCAGTTTATCTTAATTTTCCAATGTTCTTGGCATGGTAATGATAGGCTTTGTTTTTGTAAGCTTGATGTTTTTACGTTCAATAAATAAACGTAAGGTGTTCACACTAACTCCTAATGTCTTAGCAATACGGCTCTGTGATAAACCAACATTTATAAATGCTTGAATTTCATCAATATGGCTATCAAGCTTCAATCTTGTGGCTATACTCCCCTTTGGACGACCAAGTTTTATACCACGTTGACGAGCAACACTTAATGACTCTTTTGTGCGTGTTTGAATTAAATGTCTCTCAATCTGTGCTACCATACCTAATACAGTTGCGATGATATCGCTTTGTAAACTACCGTCCATGATAAGATTTTGTTTCGTCACGTGAAAAATTAAACCACGTTCACTAGCGGCTTTGAGAATTTCTAGGACAGCAAGAGAAGAACCAGCTATACGAGAAAATTCAGGGGTTAATAATACATCTCCTCGTTCTGCTTTTTTAATTAAAACACCAAGCTTACGCTTGCGCCAATCTTTTCCTCTACTTGCAATTTCTTCTTCAATATGAAGTGGTGCAAAGCCATTTTTATTAGCATATTCTAACAATCCAAATTTTTGATTTTCTGTATCTTGTCCATCACGAGAAACACGTAAATAAGCATAAAATTTTGGCATTTTCAGTAAAAAGGTTATTTTTGATTAAAACTGATATATTATTGCATAGAAAAAATAGGAATTAAATATACAATTTTCGTTCATAAAAAATGATCGTTTTTTCTGATATTGCAATTTATGACGCTTCAAACGACACTGTGCGTATCTTGCGTATACTTCATGCAAAGAAAAAATTTCAGTAGTTAACTGTATCTAAATTGAATCCGGCTGTGTTTAATAGTTCAATAAGTTTTGGGAGAGTCTCTTTTACGTGTTCATTAAAAGGAATGTAATTAATCCCTTCATAATCTGAAGGCACTTCAACATCTCGTTGTTTTAAAATAGCAATATTTCTGCAAGAAATTATAGGAAACAACATACCCATTCTAAAAATAACATTTTGATTAGCGCGCGGTTGTGCGTCTTTTTTATCAGCAGATTTTGCATAGCTAATCTCATCGGGAGTAAGTAGCACAATACCAAATTTTGGAGAATTAGTTTGCATACTAATTTCTTGTTTAAAATCCTCAATAGTAGTTAAATCATCACTACCAAATTTCAGAACGTATGGTTCCAATCCAAGCTTAAAAAGAACACGTTCAGTTTGTTCTAAAATAGTATGATTATTATATACAATAAAAATTTTTGGCATTTTTATATCCCCTATAAAATATATGCATTTGACCCAGAGGGCTTATTATTCCTTATCAACGAATAATTGCGATAAAAATTTCTCCCAATCTATTTTTGCCTTTAATTTATCATTAGTCTCTTTATCAAATTTTATTTGTTTACCATTTACAGTAAAATAAAATTCAACACTTTCGATATCATCATGATTGAACATTACCAACACCTATAATTTTAATTATGTTCCATGTTTTATTGAGTTTAATGGAAATTTTAATACCTTTATTTTTACATTGCTCTCTGAAAGCAGGCGCGGGGCGCGCCTGTTATTTATGCTACTTCAGCGACCGTTTTAACAATATTATCGCCTTCATAAACCTCACAATTTCTGGGAACGAAAGAAAACCTAGCAGATCTTTTTATTATTGCATTGCCATATACATTACCACTAATATGGAAATAACCAGAGATCTTCGCATTGCCATAAACAGAACCGTAAACTTCAGTATGACACCCCACGCTAGCATTTTCATAGACCTTGCCATAAATTTTCGCTGCGCCATTAACAACAGCATGATCATAAACTTCTGCATTTCTATGAATACGTGCACTCCCAGATAATTTTGCATTACCATAAACCCTTGCATGATGATAAACCCATGCGTTATAAGAAAGGTGAGCATTGTCATAAACATGAGCTCCCACATACACGCGGGTTTTACCACATACATGCGCATTCCCATAAATGTGACCACAAACAATAGCATCATCACAAACAATAGCGTTATCATAAACACGACCGTAGCTAAAAGCCCATGCATCACCACCAACCCAGCAATTGCCATCATGAGATAAGTTGCTTTCCTTTTCAATATAACCACCAAGATCACCAGCCTTGACATCATCAAA
>NZ_JBHIMS010000003.1:0-5446 GCF_042194285.1 Bartonella sp. MM97QHHN
AGATTCTCACTCAATTGTGGAAAAGGTTGTTCTTTATGAACTGGACGCACAATCATTTGATCGGCTAAAGATTGAGAAGAGATTGAAACAGCAGTTTGTTGTTTTTCATCAGAAAGAGGATGAAGACCTGATGGAGGTAACGCTACAAGAGTCTGATTTTCTTGAGAGGGAGATACAGAAACACTAGAGACATTCTGTGCCCCTCTTAAATGACGTGGAGGTCGTGGTTTAGCTGGTTGCTTTATAGTAGGTTTACGAGAGCCTGTATTTTTTCCTCTAGAAGCAGCACCTTGATCAGATAATGCAAGAGGAATCTTCGTTTTCTTGTTTACACACTGTGTTTCAGTATTCGAACGTGTCGTACCTTCAGAGGCTGAACTTAAATACCAAATTGTAGAATAACCACTAGCATCAGCACATCTTTCTCTCTTTCGTAAAACATACTGATAGGCTCCACCATCAACAGCTGTAATGTCCTTACCCGAAAGATCTTCCAGAGTAAAATTAGCGCCTCCAACTTTATCAGTAACTAAATTAATCCCTGTGACCAAACTATTCTGTTGTGAGAGAGGACCTGTAATTTCACGACCAGAATCTGCAACGCTTATTTTGTGATTACCTGAACCTTCATCAATCGACAAGTAATCACTTGAATTCCCCGTAGCATTAATATTGAATCGAAAATGTAAATCCCCTGAAAGTTTCTTAACATGAAGTGAAATATGTCGTGGATCATACGGTATAGAAGTAAAAATAACAGTCCCTCCGTGCCCCCCTAAATCTTCAATTTCAATCTGAGGTTTTTCTCCCATATTCCGTTCACCAACCTCAAATATTGTTTCATCCACTCTGTCCTTCATAGGAATTTTTTTCTTAGTCGTATGATTTGTCCTATCACCAGCGAATAAATAAAGTTCTCCGTGATCATTGATCCTTACTTCTCCAAGGACATCTTGTATACCAACATGGAACCACGATTTAGCAAAGTTGTTAATAGTCAGACCATCCACAAACCCTTCAGGATATACAACTTGAATAGCATGATCTTTCAAATTAGTAGCATAAGATTCTCCTAACGCTAAAACGTGTTGTCTCCCATTCCCAGAAACCTGAGCATACATTGATTTCCCTCCCTCTTTTCTTTGTCCTGCATAAAGATTTTGTTCTCCGTTATCTCCCACTTTCGTATACCAAACCCACGCTCCATCATACACATTCTGCTGTCCAACTGTTCCACCATCCCCAGTAACTGTGGAATTATATGCACTACTTTTTCTCTCCACGCTTGTAAGATCAATATATGGCTCTTCATGAATAAACTGCTGACCTCCCAAAATTTTGGCGTTCATTGCAATTCCTGCTCGTGTAACTATTTGTATCCCTCCTTTTTTAATAGTAGAACCTACAGAAGTTTCTCCATTTTCAACAAGCTCTATATCACCATATTCAATCGTAATATTATTTTTGAAAAAACTAGCAATCTGTTCTAATTTTTTTTCTTCCTCTTCTCTATTTACCACATGTGTTGCTCTTGTTAGCACTCTATTCCTACTCTCAACTACACTTGCAGATTGCACAAGATAACTACTGATCATCAATACTGAAAAACTTAATTTGTATTTATACCGCATTATCCACACTCCACTCTCAATTATTTAGAAAAATACCCCGCGGCTACATAGGTAGCTCGTTTTAGATTGTATCATAATGTGTTTTATTTATGTCTAAATACAATTTTTTAGTGTATTTTTTAATTTAAACAACTTTAAGTTGTTTATCTATAAACCACTAAAAAGCTCTAACTTAAGGCAGAAAATTGAATAAAATTCAAAGTGTTTACTTAAATTCAAGGAATAATTTGCATATCTGGAATTATAGATGAAAAAAATGCTCGTGCCCTTTAATGGCGCCCCCCTTCACGTAAAACAAAACGCCATTGGGTTGTACATTCACGCACTTGTTTTAAAGAGACATCTCTCAATGCACTCAAGCCCATTTCGCGACGTCATCCATGAATGGTATACCGGTAAAGCCATTGACCCCCAATCTTTACGCTTATGAAGAAGCGGGCCGGTATCATCATACACTTTGCCATCCCAATGTTGTGATAGCCCTTGACACTAGAGACGATTCATCAGAGACATTTTTACTTCTTTTTTGTATAGTTTTTATACACACCTTCATCCCGCTTGCGATGTGCCAAGCGAATAATTTTGATTGATTCAACATAAACAGATTTGGAATGAGAGAATCCTATGATTTTTGTGACTCTCATTCACCATGCATAGAAATGAATTATTATTATAAATTCAGTATGTTGCCTTTAAAAGAAAGAGTATAAAGACATTTCTACTATTTGAGAAAGTCCTTACACTCTCGAGAAGACATAGCCGAACGTTATCTGTTTAAGTTTGCAAAACAATTACATTTGTAAAGTTAATCAGCCATGCACACATATTTAGAAACTATAGCGTAATCCTAAAATACCTTGAAGAGCATTCTTAATCTTATGTCCTTTTAGATAATGTGCTTCCGCATAAAGTGTTAGTTTATCATTGACCGAACCGTTTAAACCAATTCCCAATTTACCCGCACTGCCTGACAAATCTGTAATAAATTTATACTGGTTATTAATTGTCGTATAATTATTATTTATATTCTCACGCAACCAAGCTGCCATAATGTAAGCTGTTAATGAAGTTTCTGAACTCACAAAAAATTCATGTCCTGCAGTCAATCCAACTTCACTGCGGAATGAAGTTAATGGGCTTAGATCACCTATCATTCCATTGGAAAGTTTTATTCTTTTACCTTCAACCTGCAAACCTGTTAGCTTGATATAAGGCTGCATCCAAGTATTCTGTGCCGGTTCAAAATAACAACCAATCTCAAATGATCCACCTATCGCCCACTGATTGTAATGACTTTGAATGGCTAAACCATTCGTTGATATGGCTTTCAAATTATTTCGGTAATAATTATATTTCAAAACACCATCCATATACCATCCGCGATGATCAAAATAAGTTGCGTAAGTTCCAATGCTATAAGAGCTCAGATCACTATTACCACCTCGTGCATGAGAAATACGTGCTTGATCATAACTACCGAAACCACCAACATACAACTCTCCATGCCTTAATTCACTCAACTGATCAGCACCAAAAACTAAACCTGTTTGCCCAAGCTTAAAGTGTGTATGGCCTGTCGCAACACGTTCTCTGCTCTTAATCCCATAAGTCCATAGTTCGATATCTTTCTTATTTCTGTCCCAAATTTTTCTACCATTCCGTATAATTTGCAACTCATTATTAAAAATAAGTCCAGGAACTACGGACAACGTTAATACTGCATCTGTAGAGGGTGTCGTTGTTGTTTCACCAGGAACAAAAGGATTTTCCGGATCTGGAATAGAGGTTTCTGGTCCACTGAGGCGATCTGCAGATAAAAACCAAACTTTTCCATTTTCATCCTTTCTTTCTTTCAAATCATACATATAAGTTCCACCATCAATGGCGTTAATTTTGTCACCCTTAAGATCTGTCAGTGTAAAATGTGCTCCACCACTTTGATCCATAATTAAATCACGCTTATTTGAAAAAGGATCCGTGATTTCAACTCCAGAATCAGCAACACTTATCGTATGATTCCCAGCACCTTTCTCAACCAAGAGATAATCACCACGGTTATGGGCAATCGTAGTATTGAACGCGAAATGTAAATTTCCTGAAAGATTATTCACATGAAGCTGAGAATAATATGGATCAGAACCTGTAAACGAAAAAATAACACTCCCTTCACCACTTAATTTTTGTATCAAAGAACTTTTTCCATCAAACTCATCAGTAATAGAGTACAGTTTTGTATCTTTTCCATTTAAAATAATATCTTCTACTATGGTATGATGTTGATCATTCCCAGCATAAAGATGGATCTGCCCAGAATGATTTAACTGTGTCTTTCCTTCTAATGTTGCCCCAGCATGCACCCATGATTTTGTTTGATCATTCATTGTTAGATTTTTTACAGATCCATCAGTATATATTTCCTGAATAGCACTCTCATTTAAAATAACTCCAATAGCCTGACCGCCTTTTAAGATACGTTGTTTACCACCGCCAAAAACTTCTGTGTCAAATGCAAAACCACCATTTTTTGCACTTTGAGACTTTTGTCCAACCTCTTGGACACCCCCTTGCATAACTTTCGTATTCCAAACTTTTCCGCCATCATATACTTTTTGTTGGCCTAGTGTTTCATCTTGACCATAAATGATAGTATGAGAAGCACTACTCCCTTTAACCTCTTCTCCAACATCCCCCTCCCCGAAAACAAGTTGCTCACCACCATAAATTTTAGTCCCCTCTACTTTTCCTCCATTTCCAACACTTTGTTGTCCACCTTCTTTAACGACTGCATTTTTCGAAAAGCCTTGTTTTCCCTTTAAAGCCTCAACATTTTCAATTCCGCCATGTTCAATTTTACTATCCTCACTGAGTCCTCCTGCATACACATAAAGCTCTGCACCATTCCTTACTGTGTTATTAATGGATCGCCCTGGGCTATCAATCTCACCATCATTTGAAATGTATGCTTTACCTTCATTATCAAGAATATAATTTTCTAACAGTGCCCCATCTTTAATGGAAATAAGTTCAGGTTTTTTAAGAATTTTAGTATTGTGTTCTTGTACATTATTTTCAACATTTTCACGATGACTGCTGTCAAGCTCCTGTTGACTCACAAACACTCTAGCGCCCTTATCCTCAGTAAAATCGCTAGGCTTTTTTAAAAAGTCTAATTCATTACGCGCCCTTATAATAACATCATTAGATGCTCCAAGTATGCATCTTCCCGTTTTCATATCCTCATTGTATTGATCCTGAAATATTTTGCTATTTTCATAACTTGAAGATTGACAAAAAAGCGGTATCCCCCTCTCATTTGCAGCAGCAGCCTGCACAAAACAGCTGCTCAACATGAGTATCCAACAATGTCGTTTCCATTTATATTGTAGAGCCATATCCTCCCCCCTTTCACGCCTGCATAGACACTGAACGTAATTAGCTCTACAAAACATATTTTCAACCTTAGATTGCAATAATCCTTCTTAAAAATCCCCCTTATCTCATAAAAAACCGTTCTTTATAGTTTTTAAATACTTTTTTGATCAAGAATATAAGGGCGTTTTTATAGTGCTTCTTTAGCATTTCCTCAGAATTTTCTTATCAAAAAAAGTAATGCATAATCAAGTATATAAGGGAATATAGTTTATCATGAACAACGAAGCTGCGTGCTCTGAAAAATTGTTCTCTGATGCTGCATTAAAAACTTAAAAAAACTAATCATACATTTAAAGATAACTAAAAAATAACCATATAATTAGAAACTATAGCGTACACCTAAAATACCCTGAAGGGACTGTTTTGTTTTACGCCCTTTAATA
>NZ_JBHIMS010000010.1:0-6241 GCF_042194285.1 Bartonella sp. MM97QHHN
ATATCTTGTTTAGCAATCACCGTTGCATTACCCCCAGCAGAAAGCGCCTCGGTGTTTAATACGGTCTCCACGCCGTCAACCGTTGTGCGCCCTGCGTCCAAACGAATATTCTTCTCCGCAAGGATAACAGCATCCCCACCAGCAGCAAAATGCCCCCCTTGACTGAGGATATCCCCACCATGCACATGCAATTGGTGGTTTGCCGCAATCCGCCCTGAATTGGTTATTGTGGAATTGCTTGTATTTTGGCTGGTGATATTGACATCATCGCCCATGATCAAAGCCCCAGCAGAAACAAAGGAGGCTCTGTCTTTTTCAGGGATGTAAAGCACCGGTGCATAAACATCCATGCCCTTGACCTGTTGGCGCACATAAATCACCATCGGGGCTTCTAGGGACGCCAATTGTTCTTCACTCAAAGCCTCACCAAAAGGGAGATTGTGTGCTTTTGCATAATCTGCCCCACCATCTAGCAAAGTTTTGACTTGTTCAATGGCATCACTTCCAGGAATAAAGGAACCTTTGCCCAAACCTTGACCAACAAGATCACGCATTTGTTTCTCAATCAGCTGCTTTTCAAAATAGGCATCACCTAAGAAAAAAATCTCTCTGTCAGGATTATAACCAATTCTGTTCAAATAATAGGCTGAGCCATAAAACTTGCCGACATCAAGGAATTCTGCCCGCGTTTCATAAATGAAATTTTGATTGGGCAGCGTGCCCCCAACACCCCCCGATTGGGGCTTTGGTAAAGGGAGCCCCTCAGCAAGTTCCCCCGCATTATTGAGATCGACTTTTGGTGTAAAGAGAGCGCCAGCTCCAGGCAAACCACTTAAGGACTCCAGTGGATTGCCTCCAACGGTTTTTGCCTCAAAATGCGCATCCCCTGTAATCGAACCTTCCGCTGCCTCGTTGTGGAGTTGATCGACCACCAAATTCAAAATGCCACCCGCTTGAACAAGACCAGGAACAGTATCGAGAACTTCTGAATTGATATGGCGAAAACCATCATTATTTATTATATCTAAAGCAACATTTCGGCTTCCATCAGCGTTATAAGCATAACAATAAGCATCCGTATTAGCCTGACAACCCATATAGGTGTTTTTATAAGCTGTTGCACCTAAATTGGTCAGCACATTGGCGTGGATATCGGCGTTTCCCCCTGCTTCTATAATGCTATAATGGTTGTCAATGGTATCAGCGTTAATAATAAGATTGCCGTGAGACTGTATCATTCCTTGACGAGTAGGCGAAAATTCTTGCGTGACAGTTTTCTGTATCATGTGAGATAAATTATTCCATCGGTACCCTTGAAAAAAAACCGAACTTTCACTCTCTTCATTCCAAGTAAATGCCTTGTATACTATCCCATCTTCTAAAGTTATCTTACCATAAGTTGCCTCTTTGTTGGGCAAAGAATTTTTAAAGTGAAAATCACATGTGTTTCCCGAACATTCAACTTCCTCATAGGAAACGGCCCATATTTCTATCCCCAACTCATTTGCTATACTTGTTGTATGATACAAAATCGCATTTTCAATTGAATCAAAGCGTTCTGGTTTTTGGAAAGAAATATCGCTATATTCCGTTTTTTCTGTGATGACAGGCGTGCTATCGGCTTCGTTTTTCAGGGTGTTGGTTTGGATATTTAAGTTTCCACCAACTTGAATAAAGCCCGCTTTGTTAACAAGGGAAAGGCTTTTTCCGCTGCCATCTGCATTGGTAAAAGATAAATCACCTTCTGCCATTATAGTGCCAAAATCATTGAGCAAATCCCCATCAACTTGTAAAGCACCATTGCCCTGCACATAAATTAAGCCCGTTTTGTTGTTGGTCACATCCCCCGTCACGCTAAAGACTAAATCCTGCCCCGATGCCAATTGACCGCTATTTCTAAGCTCCCCCGTCTTGATCACGAAATCTCGTGCTGCTAAAACAGACGTTGTCTCATCAACCATAACGCTTGGAGCAATAAAGAGAATATCTCCAGTCCCACCGCCATCTCTTACGGCTTGTAGCCGCGCATTGTGAATATCAAGAGCATTGGTGCTTTGAAAGTCTAAACCGCCATAAGTCAATTTACTGTCCGAGACATCAATATGATCTGCAATTAAATACAGCGTTTGCGGCGTGTAAATATGAGAACGATTATTGCTTAAATCGAGAGTGTTTGCTGTCAATCTCACATCCCCCTCAGCAGACAACACATTCTCAACACTGATCTCTCCTGATACCGATGTCAATGTTGCGTTGCCATAGCCTATGACCTGATCATAATAGATGTCGTTGCCTGCAAAAATTTCAATATTGCCACCACTGGCAATCTGACCAACCTTCACCCCTTCTTTTGCTGTAATCAAAAGAAAGCCCTTTTCATCTAAAACAAGATCCCCTGAACCGCCCGTAGAAACGACACCTGTCATCAGTGTCCCTGCATCAAGGCTGCCAACCTTTAAAACAGCTTCTTCACCCGTCATCAGTGAAGAAAAGTCAACCGCCCCACCCTCAATATTTGCCTTGCCATAGGCTAAAAGTTGCCCAAAATGAACGGGAGCATTTGTTGCTGGTTGTGCTTGAATGGCAACATTTTGATGCGATAGAATTGTTTGAGAAACAGATAGCCCGTTATGAGAAACCAGGGTGATATCTCCTGCTCCATAAACACTTTCAGCAACAATCGCACCTTGACTGCTCTGGAGATCAACATCCCCTTGGGTGCCAAGAACAACAACACCAGCAGCACCCGTTGCCGCCATATCAACCCCACCGGCTAAAAAATGAGCTTGTATATCACCACCGGCATGCGCCTTGAGATTCCCTTGCGCTAAAACAATCCCCTCAAGCTTCAAGTTTCCGCCCGATTCAAGAGCCATATCAGCACCTGACCCTAGCCCTGAAACTTGAAGTGTCTGGCGCGAAGACAGCTCCATATTGCCCCCAGAGGTTGCCTTACCGGCAATCGATAAAAGCCCATCCTGCGCCTCTATCTTCAAATGACCATCAGCACCAACCGTTTCTAACGTCACATCCTTATGGGCGGCAATATCAATATGCTTTTTCGAGGTGATGTGCTTTGCCAATACGCTCTGGCTTTTCGATTTGAGGACAACACCCCCATGACCAAAAACATTCTTCAACGAGATTTTCCCATCAGCAGAAAGATGCAACTGCCCCGCATTGGCGGCCATATCATGGCGCATGCGAACCCCAACACCTTTTTCTGTTGCCACAAGTTTAATCTGATCCGCCTGTAGAGCCCCCAAAGCAGAACCATCTATCGCATATTCCGGTTTACCGGTAATATCGGTCAGTTCTTTCATTTCCCGTGAAGCATAATCAAAGTGACCCGTCCCTGCTGTCACACCAATTTCTCTGCCCGCAACAGCTCCTTCAAAATGCACTGTGCGTGAGACAATATCGACAATATCAACCGCTCCTTGACCAGAGAAAAAATTGGCTCCCTTAGCGCCAAAGGTAATATCCCCACCTCGCACCTCAAAGCCTTTCAAAAAACCGCTCGCATCAATTTCGGGAACACCTGTGGTTAAAGTCGCATGGGGCGTATTGATAAAGCCACAACCATCACAGCTTATCCCATTGGGATTGGCTATAATCACATCGGCGGGGCTCCCAAAAACCTCTCCTGGACCATGAAGCGCACTGCGCTTGCTGCTGGTCACTTCATTTAAAATCACTTTCGCTGAACCCGTAAAACGCAAATGCGGATTGCCCGGCATAATGCCCCCCAACTGCGATTGCCCCACTTCTTGCGCATGATTGTTCCAAATCACACCCGGATTTCCAATATTAAAATCGTTATATTTATTGTGCGATAAGCCCTTGCCATTGGGGGTAACAATATCAATCGAGGGAACTCCATTGGGCGCTGCCACTATATCTGGACGATGGGCGGCATTCGCGTTAGGATCCACAGTAATTTGCGCCTGTAACGCTGAAGGGGCTAACAAACAAGAAAAACCAAGTCCCCCAAATAAAACCTTTTTGAGCATCGTACTGGAGACTAAAACACCTAATAAAGCTGCTCTTTCTGCTCTCTTTTCATATCTCATACGTTAACTCCCCAATAAAAAATGCTTAAAGTTCCATTGTTAATGTCATAAAAAATGTTCCTGATTTTTTGTGCTTAACTGTGCTCCAAAAAATACTGGAATAACTGGCATCAAGAGAGACCATGCCTCCCGCAAGCTTGACACCTGCTGTCCAACCGGCAAGCTGATCATTCTTAATCCCATACAAGGGTTGTGCAAAAACACGCCCATAATCCAAACCAACATAAGGGCGAAGTTCTCCAAAAACCTTTTTGAAGGTCGCGTGATTGCTCCACGGAATGGTGCGTAGCAACAAATCATTCCGGCTAAAAAAACCGTTATTGCCAAAAAGCAAACTCTCACGCGTGCCACGAACATTGGAAGCGCCCCCCAACGAAATCTGTTCAGCTCCCAATAAATTATGCGGTGAATATTGACCACTCAAAAGATTGCTCAGTATAAAGTCCAAGCCCCCTATCTTAAAAGGCGTCATGACACTAAGCGTACCGGTAAATTTGGCAAATTGTGGCTCCGCATCCCCTGCTCCTGGCGCATGTTTCTTTACTGAATGAAACAAGGGAAGACCTTGCAAATAACTCACATCAAAGGTCCAAGTCCCCCCCAACATCTGGCGCGAATGCGAAATGCCAAAATTGGCGGCGCTATATTGACGGCTGCCCACTTCAATCTTATTGCCAAGAAGGTAATTGTTGGTTCTTTTATAAGAAAGACCCAAATTCAAGGTTGTAAGGGAAACACTATCACGGTAAAGAACCCTGCTTGTACTGGCGTGCAACTCACTGGAATCCCCCGTCGTCTCAATATCGGTAAAATTGCCAGGGATTATGCTTTGGTAATTATAAACAGTGCCATTCAATCCAAAGGTCCAATAACCATATGGAATACTCACACTCGCTGAAATGTTATTGCTATGTCCTTCTTGCTTGCTCCCACCCCAATAATCGGGCTCACTGCGTTGATAGTTAAAATCCCACGCATCATTCATCCCTAAAATATTTTCTACCCTCAAGCCCGCACTATAACGCGCATAACCCGTGGAAGATTGTCCCATATTGTCATGAGAAACAGTAACCTTGAACGTTTTATCGGGATGATTGTTAATATTGACAATGGTGCTGCCTTCTTCACGCCCTGGAAGAAGTTCGCTTTGAGCGTGCGCTGAACTCAAACGGTTGATCTGATCAAGCCCCTGTTCAATATCGCGCATGTTCAGAACATGACCTTGAAGCCCAGGAAAAGCACTCCATACAACATTATTATAACGAGACGTCGGTGAACCATTATAGTAAATCTCTGAAAGTTTCCCCTCAACGACAACAAATTTGAGCGTCTTGCTGTTTTTAATATCTTGATCAGGAATGTAAAAACGCGCCGTTACATAGCCTTGATCCAAATAAACTTTGGTTAACTTCTTGATTAAAAGCTGGATATCAAAAAGACCAATACATCTTCCAACATAAGGCTCTGTTACGGCTGATATAGAGCGCTTTTTGACATGGTGCACTCCCTCAACAACAACAGCATGAATTGGAAAACATTGCTTCCCACCCAAAAGCGTTTCTGGATTTTGCTCTGAAGGCGTCTTGATCCTTTTAGGCGTTAAAGCGCGTAATTTCTCAATTCTTTCTAATTGCTGCTTTTCTGAATACCCACGAGAAAAATTATCTGTTGGGGAATGAAAAATAGCTGAGGAGCGCGCATAAACATTTACACCTGTAAACAAGCCAAAGAAAACAACAATGGCACGAAAAATTCTCAAAAGAGAACTTTGGCGTAAAAATATCAATAACAATACAGATTGCCCCCGCTTTGCACTATTCATGAAGCACTCTTTAAAAGAACTTCATGGAACCGCTAATAAATCCACTCAAAACAGCCACTGCCCTATAACACTTTTAACAAAAGCACATGCCTCTGTGACCCAAAAAAGTGACACCCAAAAACTGCTTTATTTTAACTGCTGAAGATCTCTCCCCCACATTTATATGAAAAAACCTCTAAACAAAACTGTTTAGCCCGTCAATGGTTAATACATTAATATCCCCAGTTTAATGCTACAATATATTTATCAATAATTAGAGATAAATTCACTCTCCAGCTCCTCTAAACCACTCAACACGCATATAAACGAGACATCGTGCTATCAAGCACATTCTGTCGTCAAAAAC
>NZ_JBHIMS010000055.1:0-6729 GCF_042194285.1 Bartonella sp. MM97QHHN
AACGCTCCCGAACCTTTAAAAAGATTACAAAGAATCAATACGTTATACATAGGAGAAAATTGTATGGCGGAGAGAGAGGGATTCGAACCCTCGATATGGTTTCCCATATACACGCGTTCCAGGCGTGCGCCTTCAACCACTCGGCCACCTCTCCAGAAGTTTGCACTATACCCAGAAAGAAATAACGTGCAAGTCTAAACTATACATTCAAAACCCAAAAAACAAATTCATTTATTAAAGTAAGAGCTTTTATCTGTTGAATAACAAGCACATCCCTTCTTTTTAAGAAAAAACTTTTTTCGTGGATAGGTTTGTAGAATACAATAATGAGAATAAAAAGATTGTCACCAGTTATAAACTTTCATGCTCATTTACGCACTTTCTGCTTCACAAAAAAATACTTCTCTTAAAATTGGCATACAGTCCATAGTTTTACACAACCAAATAATTAAAATCACTTACTTATACGTCATAGGAAGGGATGGTATGTGGGGAAAGAACATTTTAAGAGAGGATAAGTGGCTCTTATGCATTTTCTTAAATAGCACGAATTTTTGCAACATTGAGAGCTGTAAAATAGTGTGATGGTGTCAGTTTTCTCTTTCATAGGATTATATAATAAGCCCTACTCTAAATCCTCTATTCAATTTCACACTTCTATATTTAGTTGATACTAAAGAAAATAAAATTCAGAAAAAAACTTTGCATTTTTAATTTAATATGTATGAATATATTTTATTTTCTGAAATGAAAAAATAGTCTCATTTTGATCAAATACAAAATAATAAAAATGCAAACCTGTTTTCATTTTTACCATATACTTTTAAATTCAGCTTTACAGTTTTCAAAATATCTAAAGTAATCTCAATTATTTAAAAGAAATTACGTATTACTTCATACTTTTGATTATCGCATTCTTTAAGCGTGATATGGTCTCATCACAAAACAGAATACTCTAAAAATACTATTTTCTTTCTCATCCACACGTTTGTAAAAAAACATCTCTTAAAGCTTGCCACATCTACCTCATACGGTATCTATGAATGGTATAAAATCTATTGGATAGCATCATCTTTCCTTAAATAAAAAGTAAAAGCCAAGTACTATCAAGCTATTTGTCGCCTAATGTTAAAATATCTATTGCTATTTGAGAGAATGCATAAAAGGAATTTATTCTTTCTTAGAGTGTTTTTATCCATACATTACTCCTCCTTGTAATGTATAAAAGAGTAATTTTTATTAATTAAATATAGAGAACTTTAAAACGAAAAAACCCTACAATATTCAGGGTTCTCATTATGTAAAACGATAAATTACCATTATAAATTAATATACTGTATTAATGTTTTACAGCACTAAAGATCTGATTAGTCTGCAAAATGAGCTCGTTCTTTCCCCTTAATGTTCTTTATCACCTTATATCCTTGCTTAGAGCACGTACAGCTCGTGCAGTTTCACATTGTAATGCTTTTTGTGCTAAAATTTTCATATCTTCAAAACTATGAGTCTGTAAACACGCCTTTACTGGAGAAATATCGCAAGATATCATAGAAAGCTCATTAATTCCCAATCCAGTCAAAATCATTGCACCAAAAGGATCTCCAGCCATACCACCACATACACTAACCCAACACTTATGTTGTGCAGCTCCCTGAATAGTCTGATAAATCATACGCAAAACTGCTGGATCAAGGCTATCAGCTTCAGACACAAGGTACGGATTTTGCCGATCAACAGCCATTGTATACTGTGTTAGGTCATTGGTTCCAATTGAAAAAAAATCAACATGGGCGCTCAATACATCTGCCATAATGGCCGCTGCTGGAACTTCGATCATAATACCAAGTTTTAATTTTGGTGCATTAATATCGTTGCGGATTTCTTCTGCAATCTTTTTTATAGCGACAATCTCTGAAACAGACATGACCATCGGAAACACAATCCATAGATCTCCACCCTCTTTTGCCGCTCGATATAAAGCACGTAATTGAGGCACAAAAAGATCACGTCGACGTAACAAAAGCCGCGTTCCTCGAACACCTAAAAAAGGATTGTCCTCTTTAGATAAATGTAAATGCGTAACCTGTTTATCTCCACCAATATCAAGTGCACGAATAATTAATGGCTTATCTCCTACAGCTGTAATCATCGCCCGATATATATTAAATTGTAGCTCTTCATCCGGAATATATGGATTCTCTAAAAACAAAAATTCCGTGCGCATGAGTCCAACACCTTCAGCCCCTAAATCAAGCGCAACAGGAACCTGATTTGCGTAGTTGACATTAGCCATGATACGAATTCTTTGACCATCTGTCGTTTGCGCTGGTAATCTACATGCATTTATTTCACTGACACGTTTTTGCGCAACAGTATCAATATGCCTTTGAGCATCTTCAACGTCTTCAAGCGTAGGATCAAGGTAAATAAACCCGTTATCGCCATCAATAATAGCCTGAATATCAGACTGAATTGCTAAAATATCATCACCTGTAGCAACAACCATTGGAATACCAAGAGTACGCGCCAAAATAGCTGTATGAGATAATGGACCTCCCCATGCTGTTGCTAATCCTTTTACCCTTGTACAATCAAGTTGTGCTACATCAGAAGGAGAAAGGTCATTTGTAACCAGAATTACACCATGTGGAATATCATTTAAAAAGAACGATCTATAGGATGGATTGATTTCACCTAAAACACGTCGACCAACATCAACTAAATTAACAGCACGTGCTGCTAACAAAGGATTATCTACCTTAAAAAACATATCTGAAAATTGACGAACCGCTCTATCCCAAGACCAAGCGACACCATGACCTTCCGCTATAAAACGACAAGCTTGAGCTATTAAATTTTCATCTTCAAGCAAAACCATTTGCGCAGAAAAAATCGCAGCAGAATCTGCTCCCATACGCACTGTAATATCAGAAATCACAGATGCCATTTTATGTTTTGTTTTTGTAAGAGCATTTTCAAGACATGCTGCACCAGCTGCAAAATCAATTGGCTGATCTATTATGGAAATATCATTTTGCCTTAAAACAAAAATCTTACCAAATGCTAATCCTGAACTCGCTCCAACACCAGAAATGCCTTTTTGCATAGAGCGTGGATACCAACCATGAAAAGCCTTTGTTTGAGATTCCATTGCTCTCATCAGACATTTTTCACTAATACTCACTTTTTTTGCAATAGCAATGGCATCATTGAGAAGTTGTGCTCCTTCTGCAGCATCTGTAGAAAAAATCAGAACATCACCATTTTTTGCTCCTAATTGCAATAAACCAACCAAATTTTTCATTTCAACGGTATATTGACCATGGCGAACTCTGATAGAGTTTTGAGCCTTTTTCGCAAAATCAACCCATAGAGAAGCTGGTCGTGCATGAAGACCACTTGGATAATCTAAAGTCCATTCCTGACACACCGAAAGGTCACCAATAAAAGTTTTTTCTATCTTCATCTCTTGGTCAAACAAAGTTGTAACAATTTGCTGTTTGTCCATAGTTGTTGCAAGTACTTCAAGCTGTTTTTTATCAAATAAAAGAGACGTCAATTTTTTACAAATTTCTCTATAGCGATCTGGACACGCTGCAATGGCAATAACCAAATATGCTTTCTTGCCATCCTGCCACTCAACACCAGCAGGCACCTGTATAACAGCAACAGCATCCTTGATAATTAAATCACGATTTTCAGCCATACCATGAGGAATGGCTATACCATTTCCAAGCCAAGTATTGGTTGTTTCTTCACGTGCAAGCATACTTGCCAGATAACACTTATCAACTGCACCAACCTGCACAAGCAATTCAGCAGCAGCATAAATTGCATCATTTTTATGATCAAAAGCAGCTGCAAGTTGTACAGATCTTATAGACAAGATTTCACCATCAGTAAAATCTACATTCATTGTTTCTGCTTTCTCATATCTCATCATGAATTCAAATTGCCTCACATTTGAACACCAATATCTCTGATACATTCCTTTTCAAAGCTGCATTTCCCAAAATACAAGCTATAAATACCACCACAGCTCTCTTTATATTCTACAGAATATAGCTAAGTGAGGTGCTTAAATACCTCAATATAACCGATAAAACAATTAGATATTATTATCCACCTAAGTGCTTAAAACCATCATAAACAAGTCTGCCTCTTACTCTTTTACTTTACAAAGACAAAACCCCATTTTTTACAGCACCAATCACCTGAAAAACTATGCTTTCAAAATGCTCTCATTATCCTAAGTTATCCAACATAACTTTTCATTATTCTCCCTACAAGAAAGCATCCTTCCTAATCATCCGTAACTTCAGCTAATATTTTAATTGATTCCTCAAAGTTTATTTAACCTATTATCCCTCTTTATAAATTCATTACATAATTACAAATTGCTCCATGCAACTTATCATCTTTATTCCGTGCTACCCATCTCTTATGATATCAAACTCTCGATATATAATATTTATATATTTTAAGCTACACCTTTACTTCAATCAATATCGCAAATACACAATGCCCTCTGTCGCACATTTGCAAAGTACGACATCCCCCCCAAGCACCATCACCAACTACTAAAATCAAGAAAAACTCTACAAATAAGATAAATAAAGTAAAAAATGAAAAGCAATTATTGCCTTAACCCTAGCTCTTATGCTTGTTTATTTTCAACAATACACAATAATAGTGAAATCAGAAAAAATATTCTTGAAGGGCGCTGATTGCACGTTGGTTATTTTTATATCTTTAAACACCGTACTCCTTAAAAATATAATTTCACTCTCGATTTACCGAAAATTCCTTAATGCACGTCACTTTCAAAGTAGTTTTGACTACCTTCTTATGGATTTTTATCCCTATGTCTTTTTAAATGAATAGCCCCACCTATCCACACTACCACCTAAAAACAGTATGACAACTCATCAATACCACAATGCCGATAAAAAGACCCATCTTTATCAAAATGATTACATCAATAATGCTCTCATTAAATTTCTCATAATTTTCTGAAAACAAACTGCTTCTCTTATAAGAAATTACTCAACGCTTCTTCATACATAAAAAGAAAGTCTCTCCTCACTGATTATTATACAGAAACTTATCAATAAACTCTATCATAATATCAATATGTTCAGTATTTAAATACTAACATAACAGCGCACAAACTTTTTCCCTCATTGAGAAAAGCCATTTCCCCAATTCTACCTTTTTATCTTCTACATTTATTATAGTACCAACGCAAAAAGGGAAAGATGAGATTCATCTTTCCCTTTGAATACTTATAAAACCACAACTACAATTCAATGAAATCCCGTTGATGGCTAGAGAGTGTTACAGATTACTCTGCTGCCTCCACCATAGGAATGACTGAAACATAGGAACGATTACCCGCTTTGCGTTGAAAAGAAACCTTTCCATTTGATAATGCAAAAAGCGTATGGTCTTTTCCAATGCCGACATTGTTTCCAGGATGCCAACGTGTACCACGCTGGCGAATAATAATATTTCCGGCAATAACGGTTTCACCACCAAATTTTTTAACGCCTAGACGTTTCGATTCTGAATCACGACCATTACGCGAGGAACCACCAGCTTTTTTATGTGCCATAGACGCTCTCCTTTAATCTTTCTTACTCTTTGATGCTACAGATGCTTTCTTCTGCGGCGCAGTCTTTTTTTCAACCGTTTTTTTAGCCGTCTTCTCAACAGAAGCAGCAGCTTTTGTTTCTTTTGGTGTAGTTTCTTCTTCTTTTATAGGTTTCGCAGCAACTTTTTTAGGTTTTGAACCACCCATTAAAATTTCTAAAACACGAAGCCTCGTAAATTCTTGACGATGGCCACGCGTGCGTTTAGAATTTTGGCGACGGCGCTTCTTAAATGCGATAACCTTGCGCCCACGTGCCTGTTCTAAAATCTCAGCTGTCACCAATGCATCAGCAACGACAGGGGTACCAATAACCGCATTACCTTCTTGCCCAACCATTAATATATCATTGAATTCAACCACATCACCCGCATTTCCACTAACTTTTTCAACTTTTACCACTTGATTAGCAACAATGCGGTATTGCTTACCACCAGTTTTAATGACTGCGAACATTTTTTATCCTTCCGTTCACTCCAGCTCTTATTTAATTTCTGCCTTGAAATAAGGGGAAATAGGCTGCTTTTTATCAGTCGTAATAGATCTCAAAGAAGGATAAAACCTTCTTTAACACAAATATGCGCAGATTTCCCCGCGCTTATATTTTGTATATATGAAGGAATTTCTATTCTCTGTCAATAAAGTCCCATAAAAAAGAAAAAAAGGTTGTACCAAAAACAATTGAAGGTTATCTACCCCTTATACACTCAAATAGCGCCAATTTTTGTTTCACTTTATTATGGAGAGATGGCTGAGTGGTTGAAAGCACCGCACTCGAAATGCGGCATAGGGGCAACTCTATCGGGGGTTCAAATCCCTCTCTCTCCGCCACAGTTTATAAAGCGATATTGTAGCTTGTGTAGCTTGACAGCAGGTTTTGTGTATGTAGCTTGCCAGCAGGTTTTGTATAATTTGCCACTAGGTTTTGTACCAATTTATTTTTTTTCAAAGAGTTTTTAAGGGGTTCTCAAAGGGTCTTCAAAGACCTTTCAAAGATCATTTAAAGCTCTCTTTAACGCATTTTTCTGCTCCTATTTTTCCAAATCACTAAAGCATGTAAAGTCGGGTTGAAAGGCAAG
>NZ_JBHIMS010000096.1:0-6990 GCF_042194285.1 Bartonella sp. MM97QHHN
TATCGGTTCGTGCGTTTGCGAAGAAGATGGGTGTTTCACATAATGCGGTGGTTTCTCGGATAAAGACAGGTAAATTTGATGCGGCTCTTTTTGAAGATGGTTCTGTCAATGAAGCCCTTGCAACAGCCATCTGGAATGAGAATCCAACAAAGCGCCCACCCCCATTTTTAGCGCCTGATGGAAAGGTGCGGACAAAGATCAAACAAGCCTCCACAGATGGAGCCAATGAATACAAGATAAAACTGGAGCGAATGCAAGTTGCGCTAGCAAAAGAAAAAATTGCTCTGGAAAAGTTACGCGAAACCACTGTTGATCGTGAAGAAGTGAGAAAAGAAGCATGGAACTTTGGAAGAGCGCATCGAGATACAATGCTCAATTTTGCCTATCGCTTTGGTACTGAAATTGCGGCGCAAGTGGGATGTGATGCTGCGAGCCTTATTGGAGCTATCGATCATCATATGCGCAAAGCTTTAGTGGAAAATGTCGTCCCTGTTTCTTTTCACGATCCCAACATTTTAGAAGAGAATCCAGAACATGATAAGTGATGCTTTGCCCTCGTCCTCTGATGCTGGGCTCTTTTTTTGCTATGCGAATGAAGGACGCCGTCCTGACCCGCCTTATACTGTTTCCCAGTGGGCTGATAAAAATCGTTATTTGAGCACAGTTACGAGTGCTGAGCCTGGATTATGGAGGACTATACGTACCCCCTATTTACGAGAGATCATGGATAATCTTTCTGTTTATGATCCGACTGAAACAACGGTTGTGATGAAGGGGGCTCAGATTGGAATGTCGGAAGCAGCATTGAACTTTTGTGGTTATGCCATTCATCATAGTCCAGGACCTGCCCTTTATGTGATGCCGACAGTTGAGACCGCTAAGAAACTGTCAAAGTCTCGTCTTGATCCGATGATTTCAGCTAGCCCTGCTTTAAGTGAACGCATTGCTCCTGCTCGTGCAAGAGACAGTGGTAATACGATGTTTTCAAAGGAATTTTATGGGGGAACATTGATGATTACAGGAGCAAATAGTGCTGCTGGATTGCGTTCTTCTCCTATTCGCTATTTGGTTTTGGATGAAGTCGATGCTTACCCATTGAATGTCGATAATGAAGGCGATCCTGTAACAATTGCTGAAAAACGAACCTCTGCTTTTATTCAACGTAAAATTTTTAAATTGTCCACGCCGACACACCGTGACACAAGCCGTATTGCCAAGGATTTTGTGCTAGGTGATCAAAGATATTACAATGTCCCTTGTGATGCATGT
Organism: Bartonella sp. MM97QHHN; assembly: GCF_042194285.1. Lineage (NCBI taxonomy): Bacteria > Pseudomonadati > Pseudomonadota > Alphaproteobacteria > Hyphomicrobiales > Bartonellaceae > Bartonella > Bartonella sp. MM97QHHN. Next base: position 1,270 of record NZ_JBHIMS010000096.1, read on the forward strand.
GGTGTTCTACAACCCATTGTTTGGTCACAAATTAAGTGGCCAAAAGGCGCCCCCGAAAAAGCTGTGTTTGTTTGTGCCCATTGTGGTCATGAACATGCCGAACATCGTAAGTCCACCTTAATGGCAGAAGAAAACGGTGCTTGCTGGATCGCAACACAGGAGTCAAGTAAGCCTCGTCTGCGTTCTTACCATATTTCAGCGCTTTATTCGCCATGGCTGACTTGGGGCGATTGTGCGCGCGAATTTTTAAGAGCCAAAGAAGACCCTGCTCTTTTGCAAGTTTTTATTAACACAGTGCTTGGAGAGCCATGGGAGGACAGAACAGGCGAAGTTGTTGATCCTGATAGCCTCTATGCAAAACGCGAAGATTATCCCCTTGCACCAGAACAATCCGTCGTGTTGACAGCAGGCATTGATGTGCAAAATGACCGTTTAGAGCTTGAAGTGGTGGGATGGGGGCGTAGTGAAGAAAGTTGGCATATTGATTATCAAGTGATCCTTGGTGATCCCTCTTCTTTTGAAGTGTGGGACCAATTGGATGAATATCTTGCAAAACGTTGGCCGCATCCAGGCTATAAAGAGGGGATTAGGATAACAGCTGCTTGTATTGATACCGGTGGTGGACACACACAGGCAGTTTATAATTATGTACGCCCGCGTGAAGGGCGGCGTATCTGGGGCATTAAGGGGCAAGCGGGATGGCGTGCGGTATGGCCACGCCGACCAAGCAAAAACAATAAGGGGCAGATTAATCTCTATATTGTTGGTGTTGACGCGGCAAAAGATATTATCACGGCACGGTTTAAAAAATCAGGACCTGAAGCATCAGGGGCTGGTGCAACACACTTTCACAAAAGCCTTGACCAGGAATATTTTGACCAACTGACCGCTGAAAGAAAAGTCATCAAATATTTTAAAGGCTTCAAGCGTATTGAATGGCAAAAAAGCGAAAAGGCAAGAAACGAAGCCTTGGACTGTAGGGTCTATGCTTATGCTGCTTTACAAGGTCTGATTTCGGCAGGAATAAACCTTAATCGAAAAGTCGATATCTTAGAAGAGCGTTTGGAAAAACTTAAAATTGAAGGCGCTTTAGAACAGCCAACATCAGAACATGTGCCCTCTCCTTCTCCAAGAAGATCTCAGACAGCACAGCCTCAAAAGAAGCCATTCAGAACAATGATGAATCCTTATATGCGAGGGGATTGGAGGTAATTTGTGGGTGAAACTTTAGAACCAATTAACAGCAAAATTGAGAGACTTGAAAACTTAAAAAGGCGGCGTGAACAAATTGAAGAAGCTCTTTATTCGGGAGCACAATCGGTGCGCCATGGCGATAAGCAAGTAAGCAACCGCTCTGTTGAGGAACTGCGCAGAGCGCTTGAGATGCTGAACACACAAATAGCCAACCTTGAAGGGCGCAAGCGTTCACGCGTTTTCTATTTTAATATATCACGAGGCTATTAATGGCTGGCTTTATCAATAAACTCACGGGCTTTTTTAAAATTTCTCGTCAACACAATCCCCATTTTGAAGCGGCAAGCAAAAGCCGCCGTATGGGTGGTTTTGACCCCGCAAAGAAACATATCAATAAAGCGATTGAAGAATGCGGTGATACCATTGTTGCTCGTTCAAGATGGCTCTATGATAATGAATCTCTTTATGGGTCTGCAACAGAAGAATGGGTCTCTGCGGCTGTTAGTGATGGGATTAAACCCTATCCTCGTATTGAAGGTTTTCAAGAAGAAAAGAAAAAGCTTTTAGACTTATGGTGGCAATGGGTTGATGAAGCAGACTATGATGAAGATGCCAATTTTTATGGACTTCAAGCAACCATTGCACGAGAGGTCTTTCTAACCGGAGAATGCTTTGTAAGATTACATTATGTTGATCTCTACGGACGCTCTGGTGTACCGCTTCAATTACAAGTTTATCCCACCGAAATGTTGGACCTTTCCTACAATGGACCGGCTGAGATTGAAGGCAATTACATTCGTATGGGGATTGAATTTAATGCCAGTGGTAAGCGCGTTGCTTATCATTTCTGGGAACATCACCCCTATGATGATTGCCCTTTCAACACAGTCTTTGAGAGTCAAGAACGCATACGTGTGCCTGCTGAAATGGTCATTCATATCAAAGAACGCCGGATTGCTGGACAATTGCGCGGTTCTCCAAAAATAACGCGCTGTATGACAAAGATCTTTCAACTCGAATCCTATGATGATGCAGAACTTGATCGAAAAAGGACAGCGGCTCTTTTTGCGGTGTTTATTACAGGGAAGGAATCTCATGATGCGGCATTAGAGGAAAATCGTGAGCAAACGACGCCCCCAAAGAAGACTGAAGAGGCACCTGACGTGGATAAAATTTATCCTGGATCGGTCAACATGGTCGATGGCGAAAAACAAATTACATTTTCAACCCCTGTTGAGGTTGGTGGTTCTTACGAGGCTTTTCAGTATCGTAATATTTTAAAGATTTGTTCTGCTCTTAATATGCCTTATGCCGTTGTGACTGGAGACGTTACGCGCGGCAATTTTTCTAATGTGCGTACCTCTATCATTCAGTTTAGACGGCACGTCAAACAATGGCGTGAACATATCATTGCCTTTCAGTTTAACCGCATTGTGTGGGAGCGTTTTGTTGAAATGGCAGTGCTTTCTGGATGTGTCAATTTGCCAGGGTGGGAAGAAAATCCCTTGCCATGGCTTCAATGTGAAAGCTTTGCGCCCCCGCTTGAAATGATAGATCCAAACAAGGATATCTCAGCGGAAAAAGAAGAAATTCGTGCAGGCTTGAAAACACGACGCATGGCACTTGCCGAGCGCGGCTTTGATATCGACAGCATTCATGCCGAACTGCAAGAAGAGCACACAGACGCTCGTGCGCGCGGCTTATCTTTTGACACGGATATGGCAGCGCCCTCTGGTAGCAATCAAGTGATTGATACCGCAGATTCAGACCCTTCTGAGACTTATAAAAGTAACCAAGGCAGTGAGGCACATAAAAATGGTGAATAATCTCGACATGCCGTTTTTGGCATCACGGCTTTTTGGGGTTCCTCATATGCTTGCCTCGACAAAGCTTGATATCATTTTGAATGCTCTTGCACCACGCCTTTTTGAGGGAGAAAAGTTTCCCATTGAAGCTTATTCGCAAGAGAATACAGAAGCTTTAAGACCCCCTGAAACTTATGTAGTACAAAACAATGTTGCTATCCTACCAGTTCATGGCACGCTTGTGCGCCGTGGTGCATGGCTTGGGGCTTTATCGGGGCTAACCTCTTATGAAGGTTTAAGGGCTTCTTTTCGTGAAGCCATTGCACAACCTGATGTTCGCGCTGTCTTACTGGATATTGACAGCGGCGGTGGAGAAGCCGGCGGTGTCTTTGATTTGGTTGAAGAGTTTCAAACACTCTCAAAACAATACAATAAACCCATTTGGGCACATGCCAATGAATTTGCCTGTTCTGCAGCTTATGCCATTGCCTGCTCTGCTTCTCAAATATGGATTGCTCGCACAGGGGTTGTGGGCTCGATTGGGGTCGTTTGCGCTCATCTTGACCAATCCCGTGCAGATGAAAAACACGGGCATAAATGGACCTTTGTCTTTGAAGGTGATCACAAAGTTCATGGCAATCCTCATGAACCCTTGAGCGATACAGCACAGATAAAAATGCAAGCCGATTGCGCCCTGCTCTACGAGATGTTTGTCGATTTGGTGGCGCAAAACAGACGCTTAAATGCTGCTGCAATTCGTGACACAAAAGCAGAAACTTTTATAGGCACCCAAGCGATCACGCTTGGATTAGCAGATGCGCAGGGGACCCTTGCGCAAGCTTTGGAAGCCTTAACGGATTCCATATCACAAAACCCAACATCAACAGAAAAAGAAGGACAAAACACATGGCACGCACACAATACCGCGCCGAAGAAGATGATGACGAAAAGATCGTCGACATCATCAATGACGAGGAAGAGGACGAAGGCGATAATGACATCGACAAAAACGCCGAAGACTTCGACGATGAAGAAGAAAACGAAGATGAGGATGAAGACAACGAAGACAAGCAGGAAAACATAAAAGCTGCTCTTGAAAAAGAAAGAAAGCGCGCAAAAGCACTAACAACCCTTGAAAGGCAAGCAAAGCACTTAGGCGTTTCTTTTGATGCAGCAAAAGCTATTCAAAACGGTATGAGTATCGAGAAAGCACGCCAATGTGTGTTGACGGCTGCTAGCTCTCAAAGCGCGTCTTTAAAAGTCTCGCCTTATACCCCTCATAGTGATGGGACGAGCAAGGCAAAGATTCATGCAAAATGGGAAGCAGCTTGGAGGGCAGTGAAATGACGAATATTATTTATGACGACGTACGCAATGGCGCTTATCTTGGACCCTACGACCCCGATATGTCAAATGAAGAAGTGCTGTTTGCATCAGGAGCATTCATTGAAGCTGGAACTGTCATGGGAAAGATAACCGCAACGGAATACTATGTCCCCCTTAATCCAGCAGCATCAGATGGCAGTCAAATCCCTGCAGGGATTTCTTTTGCCACTGTTGATGCCTCTCAAGCCGATCAACGTGCCGTAATGACAGCACGCTTATGCACTGTAAAAGCTTCTGAACTGCTATGGCCAGATGCCATTACAGATGAACAAAAAAGTGCTGCCATTCAGTCTTTAGAAGACAAAAACAACATTCTATTGCGATAGGAGAATGCACACATGGATATGAATTTTTTTAAACATGATGCTTTCTCAAGCATCACAATGATGAAAGCCATTGAAAACTATGAGTTTCAACCTGGTCTTGTAAGTTCTCTTAATCTCTTTGAAGAAGTTGAAACCAGTACCACAGTGGTTGGGATTGAACGGCGTGATAATACATTTTCGCTTATTCAAACCAGTGAACGTGGCGCACCTTTGGCAGAAGGTGATAGAGAGGGTCGTAATCTTCGGTTTTTCAAAACAACACGGATTGCCAAAAGTGATACCGTGAAATCAGAGGAAATCCAAAACCGGCGTGAATTTGGGACAGAAGATCAACTCGAGACAGCAATGAAATATATTGCCAGAAAACAAAAGAAACTGATTTCTGAAATCGAATTGACATGGGAAAATATGCAACTTGGCGCTGTTCAAGGGGTGGTACTTGATGCCGATGGCTCTGTTATTGTCGATTGGTACAAGGAATGGGAAATCGCACCACCAAAGCCGATTGACTTTAAATTAAATAATGAGACAACCAATGTTGCGGACCATGTTGATCAAGTCATTATGAAAATGATTGAAGCTTCAAAAGGAGCTTTTTCTGATCGTTCACGCATTATTGGGCTTTGTGGAAATGAATTCTTTTCCAAGTTGAAAAACCATAAAACAATTCGTGAAACCTATCTCAACACAGCTCTTGCACAAACTTTAAATAGTGCTGGAGGTGTTGCAACACCAAGTTCGATTGGCTCTGGGAGCTTTGGTAGTTTTGACTTTGCGGGTGTGACTTTCATTAATTACCGGAGTATTCACAACTATAATGTGAGTGCGAAGGCTGGAACAAAGCGCGCCATAGGCATTAAGCCGGATGAATGTCAATTCTTGCCTGCCAATGCACCGGGAGTGTTTCAAAAAACCTTTGCACCGGGAGAAAGTTTGGATTTTGCCAACACGGTTGGAAAACCGCTCTACACCATGCTTATCGTCGACCACGACCGTAATGCATGGGTAAA
>NZ_JBHIMS010000070.1:0-7468 GCF_042194285.1 Bartonella sp. MM97QHHN
GCAGATTGTTAAAAAAGTTCTTGTCAAGAGAACCACCCTCAAGAGCCGTTTGCACGCCTGTGCCAATGGCGGCTTTGATCAAGTTCTTTTCCGCCTCACGGGTGATGCGATCAACCAGAGGAGCGGTTTTGGGCAAAGATTGTCCAACACCAGCCATTTCGGTTAGTTGGCTGGTTAAGCCTGCTGTCAACATCGACGAGACAATGCTGAGAACATTCTTTGAAGAGCCAAGTTCATGCAAGGCACCGGCAATATTGCCGCGATTATTGACAAGAGCCACAGCGCTTTTGTTAATCAGCGCTTGGACACCAGCCTGTATCGCCGCATTCATGGCGGTGCTCGAGCCAAGCCCCAAAGCACCGGTAATGGCACTGGCAGCGCCCGAGGCTGCTCCACCCGTAACCGCCGTGACAGCCAATGCCACGAGAGCCGCACCGGCTTCTGTCAGCCCTTGGGCTTTATAATCCCAGTCTTTAAATTCAGCCTTAACTGCTTGCCAATCCACTTGCTTGGATAATTCTGGATCATCACGCAGTTGCTTGATCCATGCCATGCCTGGAGAGCGAGACAATTGCTCAAGGGATTTGTCTAAATCACCGGTTGCCTGATACTCAACAACAAAGCCATCACCCGCATCAAGCTTTATGCCACCCTTAGCATCTATGGTGACATGCTCGATGGTCTCCTTAAGGTAACCTTTATCGCTCTCACTCCACCACACAAGGTTTTCATTACGCTGATAAACGTCCTTAAAATCTTGATCCTTGTTGGTCAGAAACTTGATCTTCCCCGTATCTGATGCCAAATGCGTCTGACCACCACTTGATAGCCCTGCCGCATCAAGCGTGAGATCCCCATTTTGCGCATGCATGGAGAGGTTGCCCTCTGTTTCTATCGTGGTTTTGTTTGTAGTAACTTCTGTTGATTGTTGACGAAACTTATTCTTTTGCTTCGATTTGTCGCCTTCTTTGCCCCTCAGATCCAAATCAAAACTGTTAAAATCTTGCTCTGAAATCGCGTTGAGAGCGCCACCACTGGTGAAATCCCCATTGCCCTTGGCTTTAAACTTTCCCCCAAGGTTAAGTTCACCACCTGTGACAATGGTCAAATCTCCATCACTGTTGACTTCTGTCAAACGGTGCTCACTGCTTTGGGCGTTATAATGCCCTTTTTCCAATGTCTCCTTATGGTCACTCTCTAGCACTAATGAACCAAACGTAGCAGAACCATCGACAATCACCGTCATCGGACCGCCACTGCTCCATTGGCCACCAGTCATGCTTAAATCGCCAAGGGAGTGAATGTTTAAATCCTGTATAGAAATGATTTGAGCCTGCTGCCCACTGCGATCAACAAAACCATATTCATTCGTGTCACGGATTTTTGCAGTACCATCAATGATTGTCTTCGCATTGAGGGTGATGATATCCCCCAGAATAACCCCTGAAGAGTTGGCTAAAAGATCGCCACTGCTGAGATCTACAGCATCGCTGCCAAGCAAAAAACCACCATTATTGAACAACGTTTGCGTGGTCGAAACATGCAATGCACCATTACTTGATATGGTGCCACTATTGGTAAGACGGTCCGTCTCTATAGTGACGCCATTGCCTTTCAAACGTGCACTGGCAAGGTTTCCTTGCTGCGTTTTTGCCCCATAAACATCTTGTGCTAAAGAAGTGTTTGGTGCCAAATAAACGTGGGGTACCAAGACCTCTTGTCCGTCGACAAGGTGGGTCTCAAGCCAGATCATATCCTTTTTGATCCCGGCAATCTGCTGAGGCGTTAAGGGCTTGCCTAGCTCTAACCCCAAAGGACCTTGCTGCTCCACAGCATTGTCATAGAGCCTTTGCATTTGAGCATTGGGATCTTCAACATCAAGAAGAGTGCGATTGCCTGTTAGCTCAAAGATTTGCTCACCCACCAGACGATATTCAAAATAAGCATCCCCCAACTTTTTGAACACGTGCTCAGGCTTATAATTGCCAATCTTTTTTAAGTAATAGTCCGATCCTAAAAATTTGCTTGGATTGATAAAATCTGGACGCGTCTCGACTAAAAATGGCACATCCGGTGTTTGGGTCTGGTCCAATTCTGTCTTAACAGAGTTAAGCCCATCTTGCGTTGGCACTTGTATGGATTCTGGTGCGGGTGTTTTTGTGCTTGGTGCAAAAAGCCCTTTGTGCCCTTTCAAACCATTGATAATACCGTCCAATCGATCATCACTAATCAGTGGTTTGGAACCGTCAAAATCGGTGTTTTTAACACCAGCCAACCCTTTATCGCCAGAGCTTAAGCCAACTTGCTCAACCCCCTCACGCACCGCATGATTGTCAATATAGCCTGTCAACTTGGCATCAAGCGTGCCACCAGCTTCAATCGTGCCATAAACAGCATCATAAGTGCGTTTGAGTGTTTGGGTAAAAGTAGGACCATCCCATTCTTCTGCACCTTGCCCTATACATGCTGGATTTGTGGCACTACATTGCTTATATCTGTAGCGTGTTTCAGTTACAATCTTGGTTGTTTCAATTAAATCACGCCCCTCATTGAGCAGCGTATCACCCTGCATCTCAATGTTGCCATTAGCAGCAATCAAACTATAGCTATTGCGGATATCACCGGCATGGACCGTGAGATGACGCCCTACCAAAATCTGTGCCGCATTATTGGTAAAATGAGGCTGCTGACGAATAATCGTAGTGTCGATATTTTTCTTGATCCTTGTGTGTTTATCAACATTTGGGATATTTTCCCATTCTCCTCGCACGTAACTGTGAGAAACCACTTTATCGCTAACTTCAACTCCACCTTCACGCATGTTGGTAAGCGCTGAGACATCGAAGGTCATATCGCCTGACACGGCTTCTAAAAGACCCGAGCTGTTGATCACATGACCAGCCCGCTCTCCACTTAAACCACGGATGATGAGATTGTCTTCAGCAATGACATCGGCAAACTTATTAATAAAATCCCCATCTAAGGAGAAAATGGCAGATTTCTTGGCATAAATCAGCCCACTATTACTCAGATCAGCGCTCACATTGAGCGCAACCCCATCACCACTTGAACCAATACTGCCGGCATTGTCCAAAACATCTGCGGTTAAGACAAAAGCACCACCACTTTTGAGAACACCGTCTTCACCATTTAAAACCAGAGCAACTTGCCCCAATGACGGATCATGACTTTTTGCCACAAGCGTAAAACTGTCACTGGCTAAAAGCTGACCGGAATTGGCTAAAGACCCAAGCTTCGCATCAACAACACCGCCCACCATAATACCGGAATTGCTTAAAACATCATGACTGTTGAGAGTCAGTACCCCGCCTTGCGCTTCCACAAGCCCAGTTTGGGTGAGTGTGCCTGCCTTCAGCGTTACATCATAGGCGCCAACCTCACTTGTCTCGCCCATTGTCAATATGCCATCACTGGAAAGCTCTATCCGCTTTTTAGAGACAATGCGCCCCGTTTGGCTGAGATTTGTTTGCGCATGCAAAGCAATGGTATCATTGCTTTCTATTGTGCCACTATTGCTTAAATCACCGTGGCTGGTCAGTTGAAGGTCACCACGCTCAATCTCTATGTGCCCTGCTTGGATCACACTATCTGCAACAATATTGACTGCCCCTTGCGTAGAAATGAGACCATCAACATTCTCAAAACTGCCCACATCAATGCGCAAACCATCCCGCGCTAAAACATGCGCACCTTCATCATGTGTAGCGTTTTGTTGCTCTGAATTTGTCGTTTCAGCGCTTTTATTGACAAAAGACGTTGCAACAATCTTCATCTCACCGGCTAAAGCACTGAGAAGACCAGCCTCATTATTTATATGACCAGCACGTATCTCTTTCAGCCCACCAATGCTGAGAGCCTCTTCAGCAATCATTCTGCCCTGTGTGTTGGTTAAATCACCATCACTGAATAGATCCATAGATTTTTTGGCGTAAATCAGCCCACTATTGCTGACATTTCCTGCCACATTGAGCGCAACATTCTCACCACTAGAGCCAAGCGCACCGGCATTGTCTAATTGCCCTGCGGTCACAACAAAAACACCACCACTTTGAAGGACACCTTCGGATGTATTCTTCAGAAAGGCTTGTTGCGGATCGGCGCCTTCTTGTGTGCTTACCATCAAATGCAAATCATCGGTTGCAATAAACGTCCCTTGATTGGTAAATGCACCAATATGAGCATCGACACTCTCACCGCGCATTGTGCCGCTATTGATAACCCCATCACGCACTTGAAGGGTTAATGCTCCTTCTTGAGCTTCCACAATCCCTGCTTGGGTTAAAGCATCAGCACTTAAAACCACATCATAACTTAAAATCGTGCTCTCTTGAGAGGTTGTGAACATGCCCCCCGCTGTCAAGGCAACCTGCTGCATGCTGACAATATCACCCGTGTGATTGAGGGCACCATGGGCATCCAGCGTTATCTCCCCATTAGACCAGACAGTGCCTTCTTGGATCAGGGCACCGTGATGCGCATAAAGGTCAATTTTTTGCTCTGCCACTAAGCGCGCGCGTGATGTAAGCTCTGCTGCTTCCACCAAAAGAGAGCCGCCGGCGCTATAATGTCCAGCGCCTACAGTGAGCCCATCATCGGCGCTCAAGACAATATTCCCCTTGGCACCAATATGGTTGTTTAAAGCGCTGATTTGATTGGTTTTAATGGTCAGATCGCCAAGGGAAGAAACCCCTGTTTGATCATTGTCTTGCATGCGGCTCAGATCAATTGTTGCTGCTTGGATCTCTAAGAGATCACCGGCGGCTATCCGCCCATTCCCCGCCTCAAGCTTTGCTGCCTGTAAATGCAAAGAACCCGTCGCTGACTGTTGACCATCACTCCCAATACCGCTTGCTAGAAGAGCATGAGACTGGAGCTTGATCAGATCGGCGTGCACATCAACAGCACCGCTCGCTGCAACGCGAGCTTGCTCAGCCAGTTCAACATGTTTCAAAGCCTTCAGCTCAACCGCTTCTTCTGAAAAAAGCAGATCTTTCACGTGCACACTATCGTGGTGGGAGTGAGCCTTCACCGCTCCTTTGGCGCGTGCTTTGGCAATCACCAGCTTGCCATCACTTGTCAATCTCATGGCGCCTGCATTGGCAACCATGTCTCCGCGCATCTTAACGCCCGCACCTTTATCATTGGCAATCACGCGGATCTGCCCCGCATACATTCCACCAAACTCACTGGAATCAATCGCCAATTCCGGCTCTTTGCCATCAGAACCAAGAGAAGTTGCTTCGCGTTTGTCATAATCAAAATGATTGCGCCCCGTGATAACAGCCAAATCTCCTTTGACCTGTATGGGACCCCCGACACTGATCTTGCGCGAAACAAGATCAAAAATATCTAATGCACTCCCATCAGCCCCACGAGAGCCTATGGTGATATCACCACCCTCAACACGCAATCCACTCAAAGCGCCATCGGCTCCAATGATCGGTTGTCCAGTCGATAAAGTCACCCGTGGTGTATTAATAAAGCCACAACCGTTACAGGTAATCCCATTGGGATTGGCGATAATAACATCCGCCATATGCCCATGTACTTCGCTCACGCCTTCAAGACGCGAGCGATTGGCACTCACCACTTCATTGAGGATAACCTTTGCTGCACCGCTATAACGCAAATTGCCGTTGCCTGGCACCAATCCCCCAAGCTGTGAACGCGAAACCTCCTCAGTCGAATTGTTCAAAATCACGCCATGGGTATCAACATTGAAACTGTCATATTTGTTATGAGAAAGACCCTGTCCATTGGGGCGAACAATATCAATCAGCGGCACATCATTGCCGGCTTTCCCCACCGTGGGGCGGAAAACAGAGCCAACCCCATCAGCTGCTTTAATCCCTTGGCTCTCTTGTGCAACAGGACTTCGCGCTCCAAGCGCTTGTGCTTGCAACAACAAAGGCTGAAAAGCTAAGCAAAAACTTAAAACAAGTGAAAGCCCTTTATGGATCCCTCGCTGCAAAACACAAAGAACGCGCTGCCATAGCTTGTATCCATATCCCAATCTATGCTTTTGATCTTTCAATCCCCGCATCTTCAGCTCCTCATAAAATTCTTTATCTCTTTAAAAAAACAACCCATATGGGTATAAACAGCGCAGCGATATTTTTACCGCCCATTTGCTCTAAAATCTCAATAATGCCCGCACTTGAAATAACCCTGTCGCATTCCCCTTTTCTCGCACTGTCGATTGGGTTAAAATATTTGAATAAGACACATCAACATCCGTAATGTCTCCGGTTGCATGGAAACCAAGAGTTGCCCCAACGAGGCTCCCGCCAAAACTGTTTTTGTTTACATCATTGGCTACAGCCCCCAGATCAAGCGCCATATAAGGGGCAAATTGGCTCATAAATTTACGCCCCATTCTCGAAGAAAAACCTGGCAACAACAGCGACAATTCATTGCGCCAAAACGCCCCATTATTGCCGTAATAAATCGCCTCACGCACCCCACGCACAGAGGAACTACCACCAAGCGATATTTGCTCTGAACTAAACAACGTGTCGGGTGATAATTGTCCTGAAAACAGCGTGTTATAGCGAAAGTTATACTGTTTGAGCGAAAAAGAACGCATGTAGCCTAGGGAAAAAGACAATTTGGAAAATTGCCCTTTGGGTGAATTTTTTGTTACATTCTCTTGCTCTTTATCGTCATAAGCGCCAAGAATTGCCAACCCTTTATGAAACCCTATATGCGCGCTTAATTCTCCTCCAAGCCACTTGCGCGAATGATCAAGCTCAAAGGTTGCAATAGCTAGTTTACGGCTGGAAACATCAACTCGACTGCCCATAATAAAATTATCAGAATATTTCCATGTCAACCGTCCTGTAACCCAGGTCTTTCCCTCTTGATCACGGTCGATAACCCGTGAAATCCACGGTGTAAGCGATAAAGACTTACCCGCAGTCATAATATCGGAAAATATTCCCTTAACACTCGAATGATATTGGCTCCACGTCCCATCAAAACCAGTTGTCCAATAGCCATAGGGTAGAGAAAATGATCCTGTTAGAGTATCACTATTGGGACGCTTGTGAGAAAAATGATACGGACTACCATCCATAGAACGCTGATAGCTAAACGACCATTGATCATTGATCCCCAACAGATCATCAAAAGAAAGGCTCAAGCGCGTTTGATAAAGCCCTGTTGCTTTAGCGCCAAGATTATCGCTGGAAAGCGTAATAAGCCAAGGTTTCTGTTTTTCAATATGAACATCGAGTATCGAACCACCCGAATTGCCACCAGCACCAAGATTAATGGTGGCTTGGCGTGAGAAAAGCCGATTGATTTGATCAAGCCCTTGCTCTATCTGGCGCAGATTGGTCGGCTTTCCAATAAGGTTTGGAAAAGCCGTGGTGATTTCTCCTTGAGATTTCATTCCAACTTTATGCCCATCAAGGGTAATATCTTCCATCACACCTTCAACAACAAC
>NZ_JBHIMS010000039.1:0-9268 GCF_042194285.1 Bartonella sp. MM97QHHN
AAGTCTTGCAATTGTCTTAGATTCACTGCGTCTGCATCTTCACTACCAGCCGCTACACCTGTAATTTGTCGTGTTTTGCCAGCATCAACATCACCAACACTAACAGCACCTAATGTAGATTTCCAATAAGATACCTCATTCGTTGCAGGTCCCTGCAGCATAGAAGTATATCCTGAAACACCTGCAGCCCTATTAGCTCTAGTATGGCTTCCTATTGCAACACTCCCTTCCACCATCCCCAAAGCGTCGTGACCTAGCCCGATACTATCCAACGCCTGCGCTTTTGAATAGTAACCGATAGAAATGCCATTGTTAGCATTATCCCATACCGATGAACGCTGACCAATACCAATCCCATTTTCTCCTCGGACTTTAGCAACACGCCCTACGGCAATTGAATGATTACTCTTCGCAGTTGTATAATCATCTGGATATTTATCTGTAATATCATCAGAACCTATTGCGATACTATGCAGACCCAAAGAGTGCGCCGAGCGCCCTATAGAAATACTATTCAAACCTGTCGCCTCTGAACTATACCCCAAAACGATAGCATTTTTTTCTGTCGCCTTTGTAGAGGGACCTATAGCAACAGTATTGTCAGCGAATGCTTTTGCAGTAACACCAATAGCAATTCCCTGATAATTCTTAGCTTCAGATGATAAACCGATAGCTATTGTTCTTTCAGCTGACGCACGTGCAGCGACGTAATAACAGTCTTTGCCTTTACCACAGTCATATGTTTGCTTATTGCCTATCGCAATAGACGACACAGAGGGCGCACTCGCCGCCTCACCCAACTCAACACCTTTGCCACCACCTCTCTGCATTTCACTAACAGGAATAAGTTGTCTTGCTGTCAAAGTATTTATTACAGAACTATTATCAGTCTTTATTGTGGAATTCTTATCACTGTTACCAGAAAGAGTATTGATGAGAAAATTTGCATAGTCACTGGTAGCATCCCCCTTAGGTGTCGTCGCAACACTCAACGCTGTTATATAATTTTCCTTTGATGCACTAGAAGCATCTAATTCACTGTTATCGCTATTATAAGCAGAGATAACATTTTGTGGAGTTCCCACAACAGCACTCTCGACACCTTCAAGGAACATTTTGCTTAAATCGACATTTGCCGAAAAACTAGGAGAAACATTCGATAAAAACGCAACTATTGCAACCAACAAAAGCACCCTCACCAAAGACAAGGGATAAGGAAAATGAGTCCCATTTGCATCATCGTGTGCTAATGTGGCATATAATTTTTTCATAACAAATTCTCCAATGAAAAAACTTAAAAACACCTCCAAAACATAAAAAAGACACATTTTAGCATTATTAATCCTCCTGGAATTCATAATAGAGGATCGTTGCTTAGGATGTGAACATTTTGAGTCTTTTGTTTTGTTTGTGCTTTCTGTATTGAGATCTAAATGTTTGTTTTTGGTTTATGTTTTGTGGACATAGAAATAATACATTTAGAATCTAAGGGTTTTAGTGTGCTGTTTTTTACTAACTAAAAAAGAGGTCTTCCATATTTAATATTACTTTTTACTTGGTAGTCGTTACTATAAAATGCTTTAAAAAAGGTTTTAGTATGTGTTTTCTTAATTATAGACTTTAGTTTTATTAGAAAGCATTTTTTTATTAATAACAAGTAAAATAAAAAGAGATTGTAGTGTGTCCGATATCTAACTTGCTTTGGATAATTGCTTTTTTAGTTAGGACTTCTCTTCTTAAAATATCATGTAATGATATATGCGTGATCCTTTGATGTATCTTTTATCTTTACGCACTACTTATCCCCCCTTTGAAAGTTATTTTATCAAAATGAGTCTTATTAATATACATTCCTGCATGACTATAGACTGTTCAAGAAAATAGCAACATAAAAATATAACTTTTTAGCAATATGGATTCTACTGTGATCTTTTTGCAATAAAAGCATATAAGGGGCTTCTATAAAACCTCAAAGTTTATATCGTCATCAAATATTATGCTTATCTCTAGATAAATACTGTGCGTCTGTAAAAAAATATTCACCCTCATTTCAATAAATAAGGGTGAATGTTTTGTTCGGTTTTTATTGTTCGTATTATTTTATTTTCAGAGTGATTGCACCACCTATTCCCCAATGACCACCAGCACTCGTGGCAGAGAGATTAGAGCGGATTTTTCCATTTTCAGATGTATAACCAGCTCCAAGAGCAAATGCCGATTGTCCACGCCATGTGCCGCTACCAAATGAGACACTCAAAGATCCTGGTTCGTCGAAGTAACGTAGATTGGACACTGCTAGACCAACAGCAGCTGCTTGTCTTGCTTCTTTGCGTACACTCTTAATGTCATAACTTAAAATATTAAACTTCATATCTGTATATTGGTGAGCCCGATCAACGGCATCATCAATAGCATCGATAACGATATTATTCACCCGTTGATCTGTGTAATGCTTTGATTGATCAAGAACGACCTTCATCTGCTGCTCAGTGTAATCATGTAGTTGACCACCATTAACAGCTTCTTTCGAACCTTGTTCAATACGACCATCCGCAACATTATCAATCATAACAGGTTCACTTTCATTCCCACCTTTTAGAGTGATCTTATTGGTCTTTTTACCATCAACATCTTTATCATAGTTAACTGCACCATCAGAAAGATTATTAACCGTATTCTCAATATTATCAACTCTGTCTTCAATATTGAAAACTGTTTCACTAATATTCGTAACCGTAGTGGAAATATTGTCGACTCTGTTTTCAATATGTTTAATATCTTTTTCAACGCCAGTGATACGTTCGTTGGTCTCCCAAAGCTGTCCACCATTGACTGCATCTTTTGAACCTTCTGCAATTTTACCATCTGCTACATTGATAATCTTACTTGGTTGACCATCATGGCTAGCGTCATAAGCTTTTTTCTGCTCATTCCAATTTAAACCATTGGACGAGACATTGTTTTCAACATTTTGAATGCGGTCGTTTATCTTAGACATACTCTCACTTACGCCGTCAAAAGCACTGGCAACGTCATGATAATCCTTCTTTTCAGCAGAACTCCCGTTAGCCTTGAAATGTGTTATCTTGAAAGTAGGAGCGGTCCATTTTCCATTATTATAACCAGCGCCACCACCAAAATACGCAGCCAATTGGTTGCTCATCAAATAAAGCTGCGAACCATTTATAGCATCTGTTGAGTTAGCAGAAATATCTCCATTGGCAAGAAACTTAATTTTGCTATTGGTTCTTCCCTCTCCATGCTGTGCTACAAATGCCTGCTCATCACCGCTCCACAACAAAGCGTCCCCTTTGACTTCTTGTGTAATATTCGTGATTTTTTCATTGACATCTTTTACCACATTCGTCAGATGCGTATTCACACTCTTCACATTCGCATCAAGACCACTCAAAGCTGAGCCAACGTCATGATAATTGGCTTTTGCCACCTGACCATCTTCAACAATAACAGATAAACTATAGTTTGGTCCTTTAAAGGCACCATTTTCGAACGAGGCACCACCACCAAAATAATTTGCTATATCTCCAGATATTTTATTAATTTGGTTCCCATTGATTGCATCATGCGATCCTTGCGCAATTATGCCATCTTTAACATTATGGAGAGCAACAGGGACTTGGTTATCCATCCCACCTAAAGTTACGCTACCATAATTAACGGTACCGTTTTCTTTATCATAAAGAACTGCAGCAGCACTTGTAAGATTAATATCATTAGAAATCTTCTCTATACTTTTATCAAGCTGGGCTTTGTTAACAGCTTCATTACCATTCACAGCTGCCTTCACACCAGAAATTGTCCTATCGTTGCCTGCATTATTTGCAATATTAATTATAGAACCTCCTGTTGCCTTACCTATGGTGATAGTACCTTCATTTTCCTCCTGCTTAACAAGGCTATTTTTTGCTGCATTAGTGATTTGATTTTGGATATTCGTGATAGAAGTATCAACAGCATTAAAAGTAGATTCAAAATCATTATGTAGCTTACCCTGAATAGTGTAAGTGGGAGCCTTACCGTTAGATATATCTGCACCACCACCAAAATATTGTGATGTATTTTAAGAAATTTTTTCTAGATCATTCGTAACAGTGTTAACATTCTGATTAGTAGCAAAGAGCTGCGAACCATTCACTGCATCGGTTGAATCTTCAGAAATGTCTCCATTGGCAAGAAACTTAATTTTGCTATTGTTTTTTTCCTCTCCATGCTGTGCCACAAATGCTTGCTCATCATTACTCCACAATAGAGAATCTTTAGAAACACCCTCAACTTTCTGAGTAAATTCATTGGCTACATGTGTTAAGCGGCTATTCACATTGTTGATATTGTCATCAAGCCCTGTCAAAGCGTCACCAACATTATTATGGTCTTTAGATACTGCTACGCCATCTTCAGAAATGCGCGATAAATGATAGAGCGGACCGAACAAAATACCGTCGCTAAATTCCGCATTCCCACCCAAAATGTTTGCTACATCTCCAGATATTTTTTCAATCTGCCTACCATTGATAGCA
This sequence comes from Bartonella sp. MM97QHHN, assembly GCF_042194285.1. Taxonomy (NCBI): domain Bacteria; kingdom Pseudomonadati; phylum Pseudomonadota; class Alphaproteobacteria; order Hyphomicrobiales; family Bartonellaceae; genus Bartonella; species Bartonella sp. MM97QHHN. The sequence continues at coordinate 4,539 of NZ_JBHIMS010000039.1, forward strand.
TCATGCGAATCTTCAGCAATTTTCCCATCTTTAACATTATGGAGGGAAACTGGTGCTGTAGTCTTATCACCACCCAAAGTTATGCTATTATAATTAACGGTATCGTTTTCTTTATCATAGAGAACTGCAGCAGCACTTGTAAGATTAATATCATTAGAAATCTTCTCTATACTTTTATCAAGCTGGGCTTTGTTAACAGCTTCATCATTTCGCTCTGCAGCTTTTACACCAGAAATTGTACGAGCATCACCAGATTTGTTTGCAACATTAATTTCTGTCCCCCCCGTTATCACACCAATGGTAATAGTACCTGCATCTCCTTCCTGCTTAACAAGGCTATTCTTTGCTGCATTAGTGATTTGATTTTGGATATTCGTGATAGAAGTATCAACAGCATTAAAAGTAGATTCAAAATCATTATGTGGCTTACCCTGAATAGTGTAAGTGGGAGCCTTACCGTTAGATATATCTGCACCACCACCAAAATATTTAGATGTATTTTGAGAAATTTTTGCTAGATCATTCGTAACAGTGGTAACATTCTGATTAGTAGCAAAGAGCTGCGAACCATTTACTGCATCGGTTGAATCTTCAGCAATATCTCCATTGGCAAGAAATTTAATTTTGTTGTTTTCTTTGTTTTCTCCATACTGTGCCAAAAATGCCTGCTCATCATTACTCCACAATAGAGAATCTTTAGAAACACCCTCAATCTTCTGAGTGAACTCATTAGCTACATGTGTTAAGCGACCATTCACATTGTTTATATTCTCATCAAGCCCTGTCAAAGCTGTACCAACATTATTATGGTCCTTAGTTACTGCTGCACCATCTTCAGAAATGTGCGATAAATGATAGTGCGGACCAAACAAGATACCGTCGTGAAAGTCCGCATCACCACCAAAAATACCTGCTATATCTCCAGATATTTTTTCAATCTGGCTACCATTAATTGCATCATTCGACTCTTTTGCAATTGTACCAGCTTGTACATTATGGAGAGAAACTGGTGCCGTAGTCTTATCACCACCCAAAGTCACGCTATTATAATTAATGGTGCCATCTGCATTTTTATCATAAAGAACCGCAAAGTTATTTGCTTCTTTAATGACCTTAATACTGTCCATGATATCTGCAATTTCACCATCAAGTTGTTTTTTATTAACGGCTTCATCATCCTTAACTGCTTCTTTCACACCGGAAATTGCACGAGCATCACCTGATTTGTTTGCAATATTAATCTCTGTGCCTTCTATTTCCTTACCGATGATGATACGATTTGTCTCTTCTTCTCGCTTAACAAGGCTATTGCTTTTTATAGTGTCAACAACATCTGCAATCTGACCATCGAGCTGTTGTTTATTAACAGCGTCGTTATTGTTTACAGCAGCCTTCACACCGGAAATTATCCTATCTTCACCCGATTTGTTTGCAACATTGATTTCAGAACCACCTGTTTCTATACCAATGGTGATACGACCTTCTTCTCCACCATCTTGCTTAACAAGACTATTTGCTGCTATTTGATTTTTTATCTCTTGTAGCTGCGCAAAATTCACTGCATCATAAGGTTCTTCCCCAGCTGCCACTCCTGTAATCTGCTTATTGCCAGCATCAATACCATCCACAGTTATTCTAGCCCCATCAGCAAATATAATGCCATCATCACTTATAGAGCTTCTCCCAGCGGTAACTCGTTCCACTGTAATATTGTTAGCTAGATCAAATTTTACATTATTGTCTTCCGCACCTTTTGTAATCTTAAGGTTATCACTTGCAGCCGACAAATCTACCGTGCTCGTTATACCAATCGTTGTGGCATTTTTACCCCCAATAGATAGCTGCCAACCTTGGTCTACGTAAGTTTTTAACGCTTTTAGCTGTGCAACATTAACGGCATCGATAGAATAACTACCAGCAGCCACTCCTTCAAGCTGGCGTGTTACCTTATTTTTATAATCACCAATAGTTGCTGCATGCGCAGTACTTTTCCATACCTCACTGTTTTTATTTTTTTCGCTTAGCTCGATAGGACTGTAACCGCTAGCGCCAGCAAGCGATGTAGTCGAAGAACCGTCCCCAAGAACAACATTGCCATACGCCCGCGTTTCAGCCGCACGCGTTTCAGCATTCTTATCTATAACAATAGCTCCATTACCATCAACCCTCACCTTTGAGGAGTAATCATTCGCGAATGTATATTCCCCAATGCTATCTTGATTATCATATACGGAACCTATCGCAATACCGTCTAGCCCTGAAGCGCGAGCCATAGAGTTTATAGTAAAACTTTTCTCTTTTGCCGTATATTTCTCTGGATCTAAAACAACAGCTTTTTTAGCCCTCTTATCCCGTTTTGAATCAGAAACGAGCGTGCCATTCGCTGTGAAGATGTTTTGCGCATCTTCCCATGCAAATTTTCCGTCAGCTGTTAAAACATTTATTACAGAATTATAACCATCCATACCACTGTTATAATCATCATACGCAGAGATGATGCTTTGCGGATAAACTACGGCAGCATTCTTCACATTTTCGAGAGATGCTTTTGTTAAATCGAGATTTGCTGAAAAAACAGGAGCATCATTCGATAAAAATAAGGCAACCGCAGTTCCTAACGACGCTACTTTAAACAATGATGATCGACGATGTGAGCGAAAAAACTCAAATCACGCAGATTTTGTGTAGTGTATAATTTTTTCATAATACCCCCTTCATAATAATAGATTAAAAACACAAAAAAGGTATGATCTAGAGCCCTAAAGCTTTCTTATTTCCCTTGCATGTCCGCGCTCTTACAACGTGTGTTTTTAGGACATAAATAAAATTAAGACGTAAGCTGTCGTTTCTGCAACGCCTTTAGAGGTGTAATTAGAGGCAGGTTTGTGAAAGTCAATTTGAGGAAGGTAAAAAAATACTTAATATTAGAATAGATTTCGTTTTTCTATCAAAGGTTGCATGTCGTTTTTAGCTTTGATCTCTTTGAAAGAAATATAATTTTTGTACCTATTGATTATCCGCTTAGGCATCAGTTTATTTTTCGTGAATAAGATTTTTTTATTTCATTAGAGGATTTATGAAAGCTTTTTACTAAAATGCCCCATCTATATCCTTACTAATGGTAATGTGTCTCGTTGCTGTATCCTATTTTACAAAAATACTCACTGCTACTTGTTCTTTTATTCCCTTCAGTTGTGAAAAATTCACTGCATCAGTATTGCTAGTTCCTTCTGCAACATTTGTTACTTGTTTACTTGCCGCATTAATACTACCGGTGGTTATTTGTGGGACATCAGTAATTACTAAGCCTGTTGCATCTACTTTTGTTTTTTCTCCTAATGTTATGCTTTTCAATGCTATATCATTAGCCAAACTCAATATGAGCTTATTTTCATCGTCCTTATCTCTTTTAACCCTGAAGTTACTTACTCCAGATGAAAAATTTATTGTACTATCTAGCACCCATATCTTTAACTTCCTCACCAGCAATAAACAGTTTCCACCCTTTTTTCTTACAACTTCTTCTAAATCCTGCAACTGTCTAAGGTTCACTGCATCGGTAGGTTTGCTACCAGCTGCTACGCCTATAATTTGTTGCATTATATTCTTACTAGGAACACCAATACTTACTGCAACTTTCATACTTTTCCATTGAGATTCAGGGTTTTTAGCCGGTCCTTGCAGAAGAGACGTATACCCAAAAACGCCATCAGCCCTACCGGACACAGAGTTGTTCCCAATAGCCCCCCATCAACCGTCACTTTAGAATAAGAACCTAAAGCGATACTTCCAACCCCATTTGCTTTTGAATAGAAGCCCATAGAAATAGCTTCTTGAGCAAATGTATATGCACGGAGTAACCAAGTGAAATCGAACCATATTCTAAAACTTTAGAAACAGCTCCCACTACTGTTGAATAATCACTCTTCGAAAGAGTATAATCATTTTCCCCGTATTCGCTCTTCTTATTATATTCACTACCTATTGCGATACTGCTTTTCTCTAAAGCGTAAGCCATATTACCTACAGAAACGCTCCATTCTTTTTCCGTTTGCGCTCCACTACCCTAAAGCAATACTTGTGTTTGGAGTACGTTGCATATCTGTAGATCGTTGCATTATAAAGCATACGTTTAAAACTATACGAAAATAAAAGCTAAAACTGTCTCCTTTTAATAAAGGGTATATTCGTATTGACATTGCGTGAAGCATTTTAACAAATCAAAATAATAGCAATCAATTTTTTGAATCTTTACCACTAAGGTCTTTTATTCTCAACAAAGTTGTCAGAGGCTTTTTATATTCGGATTTTATATAATTACGGGAGTTTTATACATTTAGAATAGCTTTAGAGAGCTCTGGAAAAAGATAAAAAATTTGCCTTTTTCTTATTTAAGAAAAGGGCAAATCAATTTTATGGATTTAGTCGTTTATTAGTTGAGTATCACATTAACCCCTGCACTTATACCCCAGTGACCTCCAGAAGTGGTAATTGACAAGTTGGAACCAATATCACCGTTCTCTGAAGTATAACCTGCACCAAAAGCAAAAGCAGATTGACTACGCCATAAACCACTACCAAATGCGATTGTTAATTTTCCAGGAATATCACTATAGCGTAAACCAGCTACCGCTAAACCAACAGCTGCTGCTTGTCTTGCTTCCTTGCGAACATCCTCAATAGCATAATTCAATGTCTCAAACTTCATATCCGTATACGAATTAGCCTCA
>NZ_JBHIMS010000061.1:7500-15971 GCF_042194285.1 Bartonella sp. MM97QHHN
ATTTGCTTGCATATCGTCTTAAAAATCCATTTTCCACCAAGGTTCGTCTTAATCTCGCAAAATCTAAAGTAAAAAGGCTACATATTTTTGATGTTTCTGTTTCGCGATAGTTTTTTCCTATTTGAAATGCTTCTGCAATTTTTGTAAGTATATCTTCTGTTTCTAAATGGCGATCGCTAAAATTTTCCATATTTCGTACATTTTTATCTTCTAGCGCTTGCCATAATTTATCGATTGCTTGAAATCCCTTTGTTGTGTTTTGAATAAGACCAAGGTTTAAAAGGCGATTAATAGATTTGTGAATGTTTTTGGTCTCTGAATTGACAAGTTTGAGGATATCAGAAAGAATTTTAGCACCAAGTATAATAACAGTATAGACAGCGCGTAGTGTCGGTGAGGTCATGGCAGAAATGAGCAAATTATAAGAAAAATGATTTGGCTGTATTGCACATGGATATCAATAGAATATTATTCGTGCAGAATGTAGCTGCCTTACGCTTGTCTACCCCATAATCCTTTAAGCTATGAGACAATTTGCAACGGAGTTTACAGAGCAATCTTTAAAAACCGTTTTGAGCTTTTTTGCCGCAGAGTGTGTTACAAAATCATAATTGAGCCATTTATGGCGAAGTGTTTTAGGCACTCTTGTTGTGCCACCGGTTGCAAAAATTATATGTGACATGGAAGCTGCTTATTTTTTAGTTTGCATGAGGCACAGGCAAGAAGCAAAGGCGGAGGCACCAACAATCATGCAAAAGGTGAAAGCGATGTGATTGTTGAAATGGCTGATGATCCATCCACTTGTCCATGAGCCGGCAGCTTGGCCAATATTTGAAATAACAAGAATATAACTAAAAAGAACGCTGGCAGAGAGGGATGAGGTTGTTTTCCCTGCTTGATAGTATATCTCATGGAATCATGACAGATTCATAGACACTGTAGGCAATTAATGCAGTCACAGCGGTAAAGACCCCACCCATGAGGAAAAATGAGGAGAAACTTCCCATAAGCCATAATAGGTAGAAAGTTGATTTATCAGAAAGGCTGAGATGTTTATTGATTATTCCTTGCCAGATACAAATACTGATGCCAACAATTGAAAAGAAAATTCCACTATAAGGGGCGAGATTGCTGTCAAATTTACTGAGAAGTGTTGTGGTGGTGATGAAAATTCCCATGAGGAATGCACAAAGCAAAGCCGTGACCAACAAATAAGCAATAGAACGATTATGTATTATTGTTTTTAAAGAAGAAAGAAGAGCTTTTTTTGTTTTTTTATTCTTTTCAAGAGATAATGTTTTATGCGGGTAATGATAAACAATTTGAATGGATAGAACACAAAGATACAAACCAAGGAGTGCAAAAAAAGCCATTAAGAAGATCGATGCGTTGTATTTTATAGCACTCGTTGCAACAAGAGGGGCGATAACGACAGCAGCATTTTGAAAAAAAGAATAGAGAGTTAATGCGCGCTTAAGAGCATTTTTATTGAGATGTTCTGATAAAATTTCTCTCAAAAATGGCTTTGAAATTGCTTTCGAAAAAGCCATTAAGGTAAAAAAGATCAACCATGCAGAAGGTGTGAGCGATAGGATAATGCACACAAAAGCGCTACTCCTTAAAATAAAGGCGGTAGCCATTAAGAGTTTGCGCGAAAATCTTTCTAATAAACCCGTTGTGGTTACCATGAGAATGCTTTCAAGGATTACTGATCCAGCGAGATAAAAAGCAACATTGGCAGCAGTTATGAGAGAAGAGTTTCCAAGCAGAGGGAGTACAAAGAAAAAGGAAAATTCAGAAAGAAAAACTGTGCTATAGATGAAAAAAGGAATTTTATTTTTGCCCATGGAATTTCCATAGAAGTGTTGTTAAATGATCAAAGACATTTTGTTGTATCTTTTGAGGAAGTTTTGCCGGCCCTATTTCTATTGTGCACATTTCGTTGAAATAGTATCTTTCTTGATTCACTAGCCAGTCCAATGCAAGAATATTGTTTTTTCTACGATGTTTTTAGAAATATCGAGCATGATTTGGATTGAGCAACAACACTGTGCCCTGATGTTCGCGCAACAATCGTAAGATCATTGAGACCTTGATCCTATATCTTCTCCTGATGGTTTTGACTATTTCTAATCCTATTTGATAACCAATTGACATCTCGCACTCTTGTTCCTCCCCATTGCATCTCTTGCGAAGAGAGCACGCTAATCTCATCTCCATAGATTGTCAACATATGAAAGGGATGAATGATTTTGTAACCTTTTAATGAAATTATATTTTTTTAGTGGAAGGTTATTCATTCTCTTGAAATAGAGAAGAAAAACGATAGCGTTCGCTAATCATTTTTCAATTCTCTTTTAGCGCATGCGTTGATATTTGCCTCCATGGCGTTGTAAAAAACCTCTCTCAACAAGAGTGCGTCGTAATCGGGCAAAGTCTATCGTAAAGAGGTTGCATATCTTGGAAACTTCCGTTTCGCTATAGATTTTTTCCTTCTGAAAGGCTTCACCAATTTTTGATAGCATCTCTTCTGTTTCTAAATGGCGGTCGCTTAAATTTTCCCTATTCCGTTCATGTTTATTTTCTAGCATTTTCCACACTGTCTCTTCGGCTTGAAATCCTTCTGTTGTGTTGTGAATAAGTCCAAGATTCAAAAGGCGATTGATGGATTTGTGAATGTTTTTGGCATCTGAATCGACATGTTTGAGGATATCAGTAAGATTTTTTGCACCAAGGATGATGGTGGCATAAACAGCGCGCAGTGTCGGTGATGTCATGGCAGAGATCAGTGAATTGCGGGTATTGCGTTTGTGAAGGGTTTCTTTTCCCATGGGCAAAAGATCGTTGCGAATGGGAAGTTCATTGATTTCTATGAGTTCTGCTTGTAGTGATTGTGCGCGTACAATTTGTTCGGCTGGGGTGCGTTTGCGAATAATTCCCAGACCACCTTGGCGATATTTGTGGTTTTCGGGGAGTGTTAAAGCCTCATAGGAGCCATCAAGCCGATAGAGGAGTTCTTCCCAGATAGGGGTTCTAACACGTCGAACCCGTTGTTCGCCATTGAGAGCAATTGTTGTTATCATTGTTGGTTCATGCAAACAAAGATAACCACCAGGTGTGATATGTTCCCAAAGGGTTAGAACAAATCGTACATCATCTGAGGGGGTTCCTGCATCAATCCAAGCAAAATCTATTGGCGCCCAAGATTTGAGGGTGCTTTCATCAAGAGAGAAAAAATTTTCATTGATAAATGTTACAGTGTCTTTTTTAATGCTATCTTTAAGAAGTTCTTGCCATGCTTCTTCTGCTGATTGACCTTCTACTGTAAAATCATCAATTGTGATAAGCCGTGGTTCGTAATTCTCAAGGACTCCTGAAGGATCAAGCAACGCTGTGCGCTCTTCCCAAATGGCGGATTCTAAAAGCTTTTTATCTTGTTGCCATGATAATTTCGCTTTTTGAAGTGCTTTTGCGATAAAGCGCGTACTATCACCAGCACCGATTTCAATGACTGTGCGCGGTCTTGCCATTTGAATAAGCGTATGGATAAGTTGAGCACTATTTTCTGTTCCCATGCCAGGTCTTATCAGCTGCATCTTTTTATCCTTATAATGTGAGCAATCGTAGCATTCCTGCTTTTACAAGAAACTTTATTGAAGCCTCTAGCGGGTATTGAAGATGCATTGGTGTGGCAGCTTTCTGCAAGAGATGTTTTGTTTTTTCATGAAGCCGGATTGTGCGCCCATTAAGTTGATTAATGGTAAGAGTGCCAAGAGGAGAATCGATGATACGACATGTTGTCTCTCGTAAAAGAGCTGTTGCATCATTTTCTGAAAAGGCTTTTTGATCTGTTTCGATGAGACCGTGTCGTAGCAGTGATATCAAAAGACTTCCAGAGGCAAGAAGAGTACCATTGAGTTTGATTTCTTTTAAGGATTGGACAAGGCAGCCTTCACGAAGTGCTTCAAATATGGGAAAGTCGAATCCGCCAAATGTCGCTCCTTTTGTAGAAACAATGGTGATGGGTTGTATTTGCCGTTTGCCAATGAGTGCTGGTTTGTTTCTCGTTATCTGTACGTCCTTTGCCCATTGAACGCGTGATAAAGGATTGAGTTCACGTGGGTAGACAGCGAAAGAATTGATGGCTATAGGTGGTGTTGGTTTTTGCAATTCAAGTGTGTGGATGCTTTCATTCAAGTCATGTAGCATATAGTCTGCCAGTTGCCATACATAACCACCTGTTCTATTGTAAAAGTTTAAGCCTATAGGGTCTTGTTGCATGATGTTAAACTGTTTTCTTCTGCTTTGAAATATCAAGTTTTGGCAATGGTTGTTTGCTGGGGTTGTTTGTTCCTCCACACGAGAATGGTTTATCAAAATCACATTGCTTGGTATGGGGTTGCATGGGAGATACAATAATTTGATTAGGTGATGATTTTTATGCCATTTTTGGGCATGGTTTTTTTCGAGAGAAAAGATGGCAAAGTTTGCTAGGCATTATCCCATTCCTTTTTTTGCATAGCGCGGTTTAACGTAAAGCCTAATAGGCCTGCGATCATGGTGGCAATGCCAATGATAAATAGTGTGTATTGGGTGTGATGCACTTTTACAAAACCAGCTCCTAGAAAGCCAAGGCACACCGCTGTTTGTATGATGAAGATATAGGCGGGCATTTGGTTGTTTCGGTGTTCTTTCTGAATGGCTTTCATCATAAAACTTGCCATTAGAGCATTTTGTACGCCGTTTGCACCACCAAGGATGAAAAATGACAGCATCATTAACCATACAATGTGTGTGAGAGAAAAGCAGAAAATTGCTAAGCCAATGGTTGTGGCAGCCAGTGATGCACCAGCGGCATTGCCAAAGCGATGAAAAAGGCTGGAGAAACAGAGTGGACCAACCACGAGGCCTAGACTTATCATGCTTGTGATTACCCCATAGGTTTCAGCGCTTAAGTTGAGATCGGTACGAATGCGGACAATCGATAAGACGTTGAGAGCAGAGGTGAGGATGATGGTGATGATGAGGGGAGAAAGAGCATAGACAACATTTTTTTTACGCAAGAGCCCTCTTAAATCTAGTCCCTTTTTGGCTTGCTGTGTTGTGGTTGTTGGCATATGTATGTTTAAACTTTTAAAACAGAAGAGAGTGATAAAGGTTGCACAGAGAACCATGATAGATAGTGCAAAGAGCCCTTTTTGCCCGTTTGAGAGACCATATAGCACACCTCCTAACAGTGGTCCTGCAATGTAGCCAAGATTACGGACTGTTTGGATAATGCGGTTGATATGGTCTAATTGCCGATCATTTTTTGCGAAGTCAGGTACAGCAACAAGGATAGCAGACCAAAAGAGTGAACCAGCACACCCTAGTGCAAAAGAAAGGGCAATATAAACCCAAAATTGGTTGGCGATTGCAGCTGTGGCTATAAAGAGTGCTTCAAACAATAAAACAATGGGTACTGTTCGCGCTGGTTGGAAGCGATGCAAGAGGCGTGGTGCAATTGGTCCGGCACAAATTGCCCCGACAAGCCCTGCAAACAGCAGCATTGAAATAGATGCTGTGCTTTCTGCTAAGTGTAGAGCAAATGTAACTTGTGCTGTTTCATCGGCAAAGCTGCTAAAGCCCAAAACAAGGAAAAGTCCCATTTGGGTAAAAATCATGGATTTTTTCTTTGTCACAATGCTCCCCAACATGCTAAAGCTTTTACAGCTTTTAAAATTTCCTTCTGTGCTGTGTCATGTGGTTTATCATTTAATTTTGCTAGATCTAATTTTTTTCCTGATGAAAGTTGAGAAAGGAAATGTTCTAGATGAGAGCTATACTCAAAACTGGCGCAATGCCCATTTGCTGCGATGAGGAGTTCTTTTGTTTCTAGTAAGGGCACCCATTGGAGGGTTGCAGATGCGCGAAGAGTGATTTCATTTTCAATCTCAGAGACGTCAATAAGGGGGCGCTTGACACATAAACGTGAACTTGTATCACAAATTAATTGAGAAACCAGCATATGGCGTTTTAAGGTACCATTTGCGATGGCGGAGTTTAGTGCAGAGTGTTGAAAAGCATTATCAGGGTTTAAATTTGCTCTTCCTGATGCGCGGATATCATGTCGCGTTCGATCATCAAGATGGAGTAAATGCGTGACATAATTTTTATGATGTTGTGCATCGTGTGCTGTTTCCCAAAAAGCAATATTGATATTTGCCGCGATATTTTTTCCAGTTTCAGCAACGTGGAAAGCATCATGGGGAAAGTAGGCAACACGGTCTGTACGGTTTTGCAGCGCAATTGCTGTTAATTTATGCGCTTCATATTCAGGATATTTTAGCCCTTGGAGGTCTTCTCGTGTACTGGGCCATGCAAACATTGTTTTGCCATCCTGTAGAGTAAAACCAAAATTATGAGCGTGATCCACATGTATCCCAACATGGGTGGAGGAATATCGGCCGATGAAGCAGTCAATATCCACGCGCCCACCAGGACTAAAACCTAAAGAATGAGCTAATTGATCTGAAAACTGTTTTGCCACATCCCATAGAACAGGGGTTGCAGCGTATAATCCATAATACATGACCGCCCATTCTTGTCCTTCGGCATATTGGTCAACGCGGGCAGTATATTCTTCTATAGTTCTATCCGTATCTAAAACAAGAAAGTTTGAAAGAGGACGTGGACTCCGCACTCCATTAACCACTGTTACTACTTCGGATTTAGGATTAAGAGCTAAGAGTTTATGAGGATGTAGAGCGTATTGTCTTAAAGCATTCAAAACATCTCTTTCATTGAAAGGGATGTACGAAATTGACAATTCAGCTGCTTGCTTAGCCCAAATTTTTTGAGAAAAGCCCTCTGAAAATAACTGAAACATGCACTTAAATAAGCTTAATTTTTAAAGATGGATGGATAAGCAGATTTGCATCAACAATACATCATTAAACTTCCAGCGAATCATTCATATTAAGCTCATCAAGCTCACTTTGATAAATTTGAATATCGTTACGCTGTGCATACTTAGTAAGCATTGCAGTTGGCACAACTTCATCAGCAGCCAATTCAATAACATTTTTTACTTTATTAAGTGAAATATTCATATATTTACCCCCTTATAGTTGATAAAATACAGATAATTTAAATATAAAAAAACTACCAATTTCTTACACTTAGCATGGATTTATTTTTTGTCAAATGTCATGTTGATTGCAAAGAGCATTTTAAATAAGAGGGCTGAATTTTAGAGTAATTAAGAAGAATTTACAAAAAAAGCTGCACCATGTGTGCAGCTTTTTATTGGTTTTATACTTTTTGAGCTATAAGTTTTTAAAGCATGAAAGTGTCCTTACGGCTTCTATAACCATAATAGCCAAAAACACTGGAAATAATGGCGCCTACCAGACTTCCTAAAAAGCCCCACCACCCCATATTGGAGGCTGTTTTTGTGGCTTTAGTTGCAGTGTTTTTTGCTCCCTTGATCGTATCCTCAAGATTGTCTGAGAGTGTTTCTGCCTGTTCTTCAAGGGCTTTGATAGCTTTTTCGGTTTTTTCCTCTGCGCTTTGATAGAGTTGAACAGCATGGTTGGCTGCTGTTTGTGCATCCGCACGGGTCATGCCATCCTTCATAAGCGCGTTGATGATATCACTTCGATCAAATTTTGTTGTGAGATCTTCTACACGATCAGACAGGCGCTCACCAAGATTTTTTAAAGTGGTGCGATAGTGAGACGGATCATTTTTAAAAGCTGTTATCGCAGAACCAATATCATTGAGTGCAGCTTGATAGGTTTGTTTCAAGCGATTAGCATTGAGAGCAGGAATATCGCTTTTATTGAGAAGGGAGTGCAATTCACTACCAAGTTGGTCAAAATTGATATCATTGTCACTATTTTTTGCAAAAAACTTTTCAAGACTTTCACTGTTTAATTTTGCAAGTATAGGGGAAATATTGTTTTTTAGGCTTTCTACGGTTTGTTGGACCATGGAGCTGTTTTCTAAAGCCGTTTTAGCTCCTATCTTTGCTGTACTAGAAACCACGTGGATGGCTTGGAGGGTCATCAGCAATGTTATGAGAGCCCAAGTGAGAAAGCCATGAAGAATCCCTGATGATTCAGCAAAACGTCCAGCTACAAAGCCTCCCAAGGCTAAGCTAATCAGTGTAACGATAACGGAACCCACGCCAAAGGAGAGGAAAGAGCCTTCAAATGGGGATGAAGAAGTGAAATCCATTTGGCTTAAGCCTAAAGCTGCGACCAGAAAAGAGAGGCAGATTGAGGTGGCAAGAGCCGTCACCAGTCCCGCAAAGATTGCGGACCATGAAATGGGTGTGTGAAAGAATGAATACTTTTCTTCTAGAGTTGTTTCTCCTAAAAAATTCGTATCAAATGGTGTGTTTTCAGGAATGCGAGTTTCCATGTTTTATCTCCTTGAATATGCTGGAGATACAATGCCTTTTTGCTAATTATGTTCCAAAAGGGATA
>NZ_JBHIMS010000080.1:0-20210 GCF_042194285.1 Bartonella sp. MM97QHHN
CATTTTTACCATCACCTTTTAATTCAGCTTTACGAGTTTCAAAAGTATCTAGTGCAATATCTTTTAAGTAATGGAGATTGCGCATTGCCTCACGCTTTTGTTTGTTGCATTCTTTAATAGGGTCACGCCCCTCACGTAAAACAGCCCGCCATCCTGTTGCCAATTCACGGGCTTGTTTTAAAGAGACATATCTTAAGGCACCCAATCCCATTTCACGGCGTCGACCATGAATGGTATAACGATAAAGCCATTGAGCACCACCATCTTTACGCTTATGAAGTAACAAGCCGGCGCCATCATTATATTTACCAGCCCCCAATGTTGCGACAGACCTTGCATTAAGACGGTTCATAAGAGCCATTTTTTAATCCTTTCTTATACAGTTTTTACCCACACGCCAGCCCCGCTTATGACGTGCAAACGAATGGTTTTGATTGATTCAAGATAAGCAGATTTGAAATGAGAGAATCCTACGTTATTTGGGGGTCTAATTCAATATGAATAACGCTAGATTATCATTATAAATCAATGCCTTGAACACAAGGTTTTTGCCATTATCAATCCGCCCCGCACTATAAGCCGGTGCTAAGAGAATTCCAGGTTTCACCCCCAAATGCCCCCGCGCATGCGCTAAGGCATGCACACCGGTCAAGTGAGTATTTGATCCCACCATTTCGGTTTGTGTCTCAGCAATGGTTGACTTTTCTTCCACCCACACAAGGATAATTTGTGCCTCAATCCCCTGCGCACACACGGCGTTAATGACATCAAGAGCCGTTCCCCTTCGCCCAAGCTTTTGGATTTTTTCTGTATCATGGGTGAAGACCAACACAGGCTCGTTAAGGGGAAAAACTTGGTTGTCAGCATCAGGGGCTGTAACAACCGCCCCAAGGGCGGTCTGATCAAATGTTGCTAAGGGACGTGATTTTTTACATTGATTATCCCTATTGACCTTAAATTATTGTCAAATACACAGAGTTATTCTTTATTTTGAGCTTTTCTTAATTCTGTAATGGGAACACCCCCAATACCCCAATTGTCTGTCTCCACTTCATCAATCACGACAACAGTCGTTTTCGGATTTTTATTCAGAATATTAACTAATAATTGAGTTGCCCCTTCTATTAGTTGCCGTTTCTGTTCAGAGGTAACCCCTTCATTAGTAATTTTAATATTTATGTAAGGCATAAGATCTCCATAATTTACAAATATTGAATAAAAAAGCTCAAATAAATGAACGCAAAAAGATTAAATATTAATACATAATAACTATGCATTTTAAAGCTCGTATCCACCGGTGAAATACGTAGGCTACTGGAAGCAAAAATAGCATTTATTGATACAGGAGAAAGGAGTTGAGCTGCAATAAAGAAGCAAATCCAAACCAAATAATCCGTAACCCCATAAGCCATCGATGACCCTAGTAAGGGAAATGCCAAACTAAATAGCACCATAGGATGAATTCCTACTACACTGAAAATTGGCAATACAAAGAGAATACAGGCATAGTGCTGCCAAACAGAAAGTGATGCCAATGAGTGACTAAACGTCACCGGCAACAAAGGAATAAGCAAATCACAAGTAGATATTAGCAGACTACAACCTAGCAACAACATAATTTCACTGGATATACTGCGTATCACTGCCACCAAAGGAGTCAAAAAATCAATACTGCGTGAACTCACACGCTCAATGACGTATAGAATGCTTGCCGTCAATGCAATGCTTTGTAGTGCATTCAACTTGATAACTGTCAACGCAACGATAAATGTTAGCCAGAAAAATATCAAAAAAATCCAAATTCTTACTCTCTCTCCTTCTTTATTCGCTCTTCTCTCATCGCAAATAATCGGGTTAGCTAGCGGTACAACAGGAGAAAGGCACAACAACAACAGACTGAATAGAAAAAGTGGTATCCCCAAAGCAGCGGATGTGAATATTGGTGTTCTAGGCATAGCAGCGAAAACTGTTGCTGCACCGATGCTGGTCGGCATCAGTACCATCGTGATGCTCATCATTCGCATCACAATAGCGGCCAAATGGCGAGAGGGAAAAACACTTTTTTTCAAGGCATCAATCATTAGGGGGATAACCCCCAAACTCATCGGCCAAGCTAAAAACGCAGTCAGTATCGCGATGGACAGGGTAAGCGAACCCTTTCCATAGCGCATCAACCGTTCAGAGAGAAATTCTGAAATACGCCATGTATTCATCACATGGCGCAACAATCCCATGGCGAGTAATAGCCAAAAGACATCAGTAAAACGCACAAGCACAGTACGAACATCAGGCAAGTGCCAACGCCATATCAGCACTAAAGCACAAGCCAACAGGATGAACACACCACTGCGTGCATTCCCCTTCAACCACCAGTATGGTATCGTCAAAAGCAAATAACCGAAAACAGTCACTCCAGCCAATGGAATAAGAAACCAAGTTCTTATTGAGATAGACATAAGAAAAATGAATAGCATCAGCATCGCCATTATAACGGATACGGAGGACATGCGTATCAGGAAGCTTTTTACATCATCAATGTACATTAATTGTTGAATCTTTGACTGAGTAGCGATTAAGAAGCTGCTCGTACATGTCAGTGACACAGCGCCCTGCATCCCGCAGTGCACGAGAATTAACTAAAGGCCTAGGCAAAATATATGTATAAAAATTGGGCCCCTCTACTGGATTACCGACCACCCATAATGTATTTTGTATTTGCCCTTTAGTGTCTATAGGATGCTGCCGACGGTCAATATCAATACCACCAGGATGATATCCTTGGTTGATAAATGGTCGAATGATGCCCTGACCAGCCAAATTCTGGATAAAAGGGGACTCATCACGCAACGGAGAAAAACTATCAATCTTGGCCTTGATCAGCACATCTCCATCAACTGAACTGTTTTCATCTTGAAAAACAGACTGAATTTCGAAACGGCTGGTACTAGCATTGAGAACAAGTTTAGGTGAAGGTCCGCCAGCCAAAGTCACGATACCAGCCTCCATCAGAGCCTTCAACTCTTGGTTTCGCTGCATCGGTGGGCCGACAGAAATACGGTTAAAGTTTGGATTAAAATATTCAATAAAGTACTTGTGAGATGAAGACGTTAACCCGCAAAAATCAATTGCTGAACGTAAGATATCACGGACATCTCGTAGCACATCTGTAGCAGCTTTCACTGGGCCATCAACATTACCTTCAGCGGAAGAATGAAGATCGTCCTTCAAATGCTCCATGAAGAATCTTGTATAATCCTTCAAAGAGGCAAATATTTTATTTCGATGAGGATACAGCAACGCTTGAATACACTGCTCGTCTTTGGAAGTAACAACATAGGTTTCAGGGTCTAGCCAGTGCCCCAGCTGCGTACTTCGATAGACATAACACATTTCTTTAAGCAACAGAGGTAAAAGCTGCGTTTCGAAATCCAGCTTCGGAGAACCGTTAGCAATGCTGGATTGCTTACGCAGATGATGTATTGCATCGAGAGTAAGGAATGATGGTATGTATTGCCCACTACCACCCTTTTGATTAATCCCGCGACTACTAAAAGGCAATGTTTGACGGGAGAATAAAGCTATCTTCGGTTCTTTGCCGCTTGGCATGTAGCGCAATTGTCCAGCATTTTCAGTAAAAGTCCCACCGCGACCGTAAGTCAATTGCGACAAGACATCATAGCTAGTTAATCCAATTCCCTGCACCAGCACACGAGACTGAGATTGTATAGTGTCCAACTTTTCAATTGGATAAGGATTCGAATAATAGTTCAAAAGCGCATTTTTCATTTGGTGAGCAGCGACAAACTGTTGCAGGCTTTCATCATGCGATGAATATATATTCTTACCGTGACCCGTGGTCATATAAACAAAATCTACACTATAACGACAGCCATCTTCCAAAAGAACATCCGTTTTATTATCTTGGTGGATATGGAGATTAATAACCTTTTGTCGGATCTCCTTAATACGAATACCGGAAGGTAAATCTTGCGTGAGCTCTTGGTAAGCCCAAGACAGGTATTCCCCTAACAAACGACGTGATAAATAATCATTTTCTTTGATTTCTCTCCCAACATCATGCTCTGTACGAGAAAAAACACCGTTAATATTACGATAACCTTGTTGAATAGCCCATTGATAGAAATTCGGTCCCTTCCGAATAGGCCCGACACCCTTAACTGTATCATCACCAAATAAAGTAATCTGGCAAGCGACAGTGTTAACCAATAAATGATCTGGCTGATGCACACTATGGGTACCGGTTCCCATCTCATTGGGATCAATCAATAAAATATCAATGTTCCCAGAAAATGGATAATGGGAATAAAGTGTGAGCAAGCGTTCGAGAATACTGATCCCACGAGGACCAACGCCCAAAATAGCAACTGTAGAGTGAAGCATTCTGTAATCTCCCCTATTAGAATAATTTTACTTTCACAAAATGTTTCAAAAAGAATGGAATAAATTCTCTCGACTTTTTAGTGAAGATTGCGGGTTTATGAAACGCCAACGACCTTTTTACAAAGACAATATTGACAGATTCCAGCAGCAGCAAAAAGCGCTACAGCACCACAGATAACGGAAAGCGCAATGGCATGTGAACCAAACTGTAAAAAACTCGTCAAGAGAGGTCCTAATATTTGGCCAAAACCGTAAGTTAAGGTAGCCAAGCCTAGCAGATTTATGCCATACGGCGCATACAAACGCTTAGCTAACGGCATAACTAGAGAGGTCGTCCCCATAAAAGTAAATCCAAACCCTATGCAACTGAGAACGATCAGTACAAGAGACTGGCTGAATAATGTCAGTAATACGCATCCTCCTTGGATAAGCAAATTGAGCATCAGACAACGTAATACCCCCCACCGATGGGCTCCCCATAACCAAATGAAACAACTAGGAACAATGGCAATTCCGACAAACGACCATAAGTGGTTAGCAAGTCAGTGGGAAATTAAATGTTTTCGCCATCAGAGGAAGATATGTCGCGACAATAATATAACCAAACCCAGCAAGCCCATAAATTCAGAGCGAGTTCCCACCAAACGATATTTTCGTGTGCCAATGACTCATTAATAGCAAATTGAGACGCATCAACACGACGTGGAAATAAAATAAACAACAAGAGCAACAATACAACAGATATAAAACCAGCTCCAAACCAAATATTTTTCGCGTTCAGCGATTTACTCAAACCAATAATAACATACTCATTACCCAGCAGAATACCAACTCCCACACCTGCATAGAGCGAAGCAATAACCCACAACTTGTGACTATGCTGCATAACCATCATAGAACCAAAAATCATCATTGCCGCACTCGCGATACCGGCAGCAAAGCGGATAAAGAAGACCAAGTAAAAGTTTGTTGTTAATACCATGGCAAAAATAAGTGCACTCGTCACTATAGCTGCACCAGATAACATGTAGGGAGCACGAGATATATACCCAAATCTGCAAAACGAAAAAAACATACTCCCAACTAAATAACCGCCATAATTAGCGCTAGCTATATAAGAAAGTTGCTGAAAGGTAAACAATCCTTCATCCAACATAACTGGAAATACCGGCGTATAGAAAAATCGCCCAATCCCCATCCCCAAAATCATAATAATCATACCGAATACAGCGATTTTGAAATAACTCAAATCTTGACGATTATTTTTCCCCCCATTACTCTTAATCCCTTAACTAATAATTCGTTCATCCGCATTCTATCTCATTGAGAGTAACACTTATCTCAGAGAATAAAAGCCAATCTAGCCATTTGTTTAGGTAGCCAGAGCAACATATTTAACGATTATTGTCAACATTACTGGATCAGTTATATGCATTTCATCGTTTTACGCCCTGCTCCATGTATGATCTTCTCCCTACAAAGCTTCTTTTTCAGAAAAATAATGGCTGAAATTAAGCAGCAATAACAACGAGAAAATCAATAAGCACGCCCCCGTTCAGACAAGACAATATCCCCTAAAGCTCTGCTTCATCAGGTATGACTAAAATACCCTCACAAGGTTGCGTTATGTTCACATGGTGAACACCTTCAACCATCAGGCGGCTTAGTATCCAACTTAAAGACAAATCACGCCCAAGCTTTTGCGCACGCGCCCATTCTTCTCTTAAACTCTGCTCTGCTCTTTCCAAAACAAAGGAACCTTCATCCGGTAACAACCAAAAATCAATAGTATTGAAGGGTATAAAGGCTACTTTTAATATAGCTTTGTTTTTTATCAGCAGCAGTAAAAAAGTTTGTGTTTTTTATAAAAATTGAAATTTATTCATTTTTTATCGTATATTTTATGCTATTAATTTTAAGTTAATAAAGATCATAGAGTTTTAATCTGATGAGATGCGTTCTTTTCTTAATGTACATTCATCAATATTTTATGTAAAAATATCTACTTTACATCATAAAAGTGTATTTACAATAATAATATTTTCATATAAGTTCTCCTATCATATAAGTGGTGAATAATGAAAACATCAATAAAGGGGGGGAACATGGATCATTCAGAATGTAATTAATGACTAAAGAAAATTCTTTTCCCTAGAAAATAAATCTAGGGAAAAGTTGGTTTACTCTACAAGTGGGGAGGAGAAATGAAACAACAATATATTTTAGGAAAATACACACGTGTTGTTGTTCGTGAAGAGGATGCTATTTTTGGTGCGGGTTCAAAGCAGTTTATTATCAATGATAAAAATTTTTGGGAGAACTTAGTGCTTATTGCGGCACAATGGATCAAAAAAAGACAGTAGATGAAGTTTACAATTCACTATCATTAATCATGTTAAAAGAAAATTTTGACCATGCGTTTGATTTTCTTGTTTCTAACCATTTTCTTGTCAAAGCTGAAACATCAAACAATATTTTCAATAATCGGTATTCCAGAAGTCATCTCCATTATCAAAGCTATGGTATGCATCCAACCTCCGTTCAGCATACTCTTTTGCAAAAAAGTGTCGTCATTTTAGGGTGTGGTGGGATTGGTAATCATGTATCAGCAATGCTTGCATCCTCTGGCGTTGGAAAATTGACTCTTGTTGACAATGATGTGATCGAAATGACCAACCTTACCAGACAAATTCTTTTTACTGAAGAAGATATCGATCTTCCGAAAACAACAGTTCTTAAACGTGAGCTGATGCGGAGAAACAGCCAAATTGAAGTTCATGAATTACAAATGTTGATTACTGAAAAAGAGGATATCAACAAATTACCCAAAGCTGATTTATGGATCATTTCTGCTGATTCACCTGTTCAGCTAGGCCTATGGATCAATGAATGGTGTGTAAAAAATAAACAAGCCTATATAAATTCCGGTTATGTTAATGATATAGCTGTCTTTGGTCCATTTTACATACCTGGTAAAACTGGTTGTTACGCATGTAGCTCGTCTATAGGCAATCTTCCAGCAAAAAGTGATCATCTTATTTATGAAGCTTGTGTTATGATTAATAATAACTTCAAAGTTGCTACATTTCCCCCTGTTAATGCACTTTCAGCTGCCATGTGTGCTAATGATGCTCTTAAATTTTTGGGTGGTTATGGAAGCCTTCTTTCCACGGATCGCCGTGTGGGGATATGGAGCAGCCAACTTTTCACAGAAGAGCGTTCTCTAAAGAAAAATCCTCACTGTAAGGTTTGTGGAACAACACAATGAACAGACCACGCACCCTTGCTCTCACCTATGGATCCTATAATGCTGTACGCATGCTGATCGGCGTTTACCATGCTATTTTTTTAATGTCCATGGGAGTTAGTCTGGCGCAATTAGCTCTGCTTCAGGTTGTCTTTTCCACCACCATCCTGCTGCTTGATTTTCCCTGTGCTGTTTTATCTGACAGATATCGGCGTAAATATTCCGTTATGGCTGGGGTCTTTATGACAGGAGTATTTTATCTTCTATGCCTTCAAGCTCCCAATATGACAGCACTTATTATTGCGCAAATTCTCTATGCAGCAGGCATTTGCATCATTGTCAGCGCCATTGACGGATGGATTTACCATTCTCTAGGCGATAAACAGGATCACTTTTCGCATTATGCTCATCTCTACCACCAGGTTAACTCTTTCGGAAGTATTCTCAGTGGGATTGTAGGAATTGGAACGATCTATTACTCTGGACAATATTTTATGGGATATATCATCTCATGCCTCATGATGGGATTTATTTTTTTGATATTCCTTATTGTTCCTGAAGAAAAGAAAACGACAATTGAAACATCCAAAACAAAAACAATCTTGCACAATGCCAAGGAAACGCTTTGGATATTTCAAAATACAGTAGGAGGAGCATGGTTTATTTTCCTCATGTGCCTTTTTAGCGCTGGTATTCAGATTATTTATCATTTCTGGCAACCGATAATACTTTCAGGGGGGAAAATTAATCACCTCAATGGTTCGCAAATGCTCGTCTTGATGTGCTGCCATATTGGAGCCTTTTCAGCACAATATTTTTCAAATTTACTGATGTCTAAGTATCATGTTCTTGATAAAAAATATAAGAATTCTATAAAATATTTTTCCTTCTTTTCTGCACTGATGTGCATAGCGCTCTATTTTTCAGTTCATAGCCATCAAACTGCTGCATCAGTCATCGCCTTCTCTTTAATCCATGGATTTATTTGCACTGTACCGATCGGTGCAAAAAGCTTATTTTTCTCAGAACTTAATCAAAAACAAACGCAGCATATTTCCGGTGTTGTTGGTGCTGTCTCTTTTAGCGGAAGAATATTTTCAATTACAGTATTGAGTATTATTTCTTTTCTTCCTGCAAAAGTTTCTCCATCTTACTACCTAATATTACCGACCATTACTTTTTTCATGTGTGGTTTGATTGTCATGAAATGGATGAAACACTCTCAAAAGTCTCTATGATGAGAGGAAAATTTTAAAATTATTACCCACAATGTTTTCTTCTAAAAGAAATCTATAACTTTTTTGAGAGCATTGCCACATCCAACTTTCAATATACAATGCAAAATATAAAGCAACACGTTGATTTATAATGATAATATACCAAACGCGAATATTGTAAGATTTTTTCTTTTCAAATCTGCTTTATGGTTGAAACAATCAAAATCATTTGCTTGCACATCATAAGCAAAGAAAGCCGTATAAATAAAAACGATTTAGAAAGGAAAAATGCCTTTTATGAACTCTCATAGTCAAAATCTATAACAACAGGAAGGCAGATATATAATATGCCTCTTTGCATCTTCATAAGTATACAAATGATGTGGCTTTATAAGGCTTTATATGTCTCACAGAAACTTTTGTGTTTTATACCATTTACGAGGCAGCGTCGCAAAATGGGCTTATACACATTGCAAAGATATCTCTTTAAAACAAGTGCATAAATCGGCAACACAAGTATATTTGTGTTTAGAACATGCTTTTTATATGAGAGGCATAATCCCAACGGGATAAACAGAATTCTGATACACAGTCAACTGCTTTTATAACAATAGATGGCGGAGAGGAAGAGATTCGAACTCTCGAGAGCCTTTTGAGCCCTACTCCCTTAGCAGGGGAGCGCCTTCGACCACTCGGCCACCTCTCCAACAGAGAGGCATAAATGGTATCAACAGAAAGTTCAAGACATTTTCGATTTTTTTCCCAAATATCTGAAAATTTTTCTCCTATTGATCCCATAGGAAGCAAAAGTTAATAAAACAAAAATTGTGTCTTTTTTACCACAGCATCTCGAATAGTACATGTATATATTACAAAAAGGTAATTTCATATTTGAAACTCTAAAAAGATTAGTTATAGCTAAAATAACAAGTGCTGCGTATTTTACTTATGTCTTTGTCCTTAATGCGTTAGGCAAATGGTACTCTTTAGAAGAAATTTAACCGGACCTCGGAGATCCCATATGAATATTAAATCCCTCTTTTTAAGCTCTACAGCAGCTTTTTTAGCAATTTCTGGAGCACATGCTGCTTCAACAGTTATCGCCGAACCTGAACCTGTAGAATATATTCGCGTTTGTGATGCCTACGGAAAAGGATATTTTTATATCCCTGGAACAGAAACCTGCATGCGTTTATCAGGAAATGTTCGTACTGATTTTATAGGCGGTGATAATATCGATGCAACAACCGAAACTGAACTAAGAAACAAAAGAAAAACCTATGGCGCATCATCACGGCTCACCCTTGTTTTTCAAGCAGCTTCTGAAACAGAAATGGGAACACTTCGTTCATATGCAAGAATTTATTCAAGCTGGGGTGATGGTAATGATAAAGCTGGTGCAAGGCTTGCAGCAGCTTACATTGAACTGGGTGGTTTTCGCGTAGGTCTTGATGATACAATTTTCAACAGTTGGACTGGTGGTTATGGAAATGTTCTCAATGATGACAGCATAGCACCTGCCGGCACAACACGCACTAATTTTATTTCCTACACCTTTAATGGTGACTCCGGCTTTTCTGCTATTATCGGCGCTGAATTAGGCAATAATGCAGATGCTCTTCCAGGAACAGTAGGATACTACATTGATAAAGATGATAAGCTTGTTTCTATCACGAATGATACTCTTCCAAGTAAAGCAATTAAAAATTACACCCCGAATGTGGTTTTGGGTATAAAGTTTATGCAAAAATGGGGTGGTTTTTCAGCGGTTGCAGCATATGATACTTACTACAAAAAGTGGGCTGGAAAAGTACGTGCAGATTTCAATGTTAACGATCGTTTCAATCTATGGGTAATGGCTGGTTATAAAAATGGACTTGATTACTACACAGTAAATACAAAAAATGAATTATCACGACAAAGCACAACAATTTATGCAAACTGGGGTGGTAAATGGGCTGCTTGGGCGGGTGCCACTTACAAGCTTACTCCAAAAGCAAATTTGAATGCTCAAGTTTCTTATAGTGCTGTAAAAACCTTTGCAACTTCTGTAAATATTACATACACGCTGGTTCCAGGATTTGTGATTACACCTGAATTAACCTATGTTTCTTGGAACGATGATCGCGTTGTGACGGATAAAAATAATGATGAAAAACATTTATTCAATAAGAAAAGTGCTTTTCAAGGTATGATCCGTTTACAGCGTTCATTCTAATCCTATTTAAGCTACAGCTTTTAAAAACTGGCAACATGGTTTGCCAGTTTTTATTTTTGAAATCAAATATCATGAAGATCTTTTCCTGATACTTATTGTCTTGTCTCTCGGAAAAAACCGACTTAGTTTCATAAAACTACTCTTAAGATTAACCTGATATGCTTGATAAGAGCACCTCACACGGGCTTTTACACATCACTTCAAACACAATCTCTTCCTTGCCCTTTAAAGCATGAATAACCCCCATTGCTTTATGCCTAAATTGATTTTTCTTGGTAATTTATACCTAACCTTTGCAATTTAGGTCATGAACTTCTCTGGTCAATTCTATACTGAACAGATAAAATATTGAAAAAACAAGACATCATTGTGTTTTTGATATGCCTGAATGTGTCTTCTATCAACACTCTAAAACACAATGTTTTATAACACTGCTTCATTAAAAAACTTAATCATTAAGAAACATGTTGTCAAAACGATGCAAACATCCCCTAAAGCAATAAAAGAGAAAAGAGATATATCTTCAAAAAAATGAATTGACCTCTTCCCCTTCTTAAGAATAGCCCCCCTATCAGTAGCAATCTGTAAATGCCTCTATTTTCTTGAATCTGCATCACTTTGATTTATAATGATCAATTTATAATTTTGCATGTTTCAATCAACCAAAACCATTCACTTGTACACGACGAGTGGAGAGAGCCGTGTGAATAAAAACGAGTAAAGAAAACCCTTTTATGTATCGTTTTAAGTTCCAAGGGTTGTAGTAACATTGAGATCTAACAAAGTGTACGATAGTGCTAGGCACTTTTATTAAGCATCAAAATGAGGATACACTTCATAGAGGATTTTAGATTATATTCTCTATAAACGTCGCTGTAAAATATATGTTGTGATACACACTAAAAGACATTTCTTTAAAACAAGCATGTAAATATACAATACAAGTCCATTTTATTTGAGGCGTTTCATCCTGCGTAAGGCACATGTTCATCATATACGCAACATCTTGGCTTTATGCGTTTTTAAAGGAAGAAAAATATAAGACAAAGAAACAATAAAATTTAATCTCTGCAAATCATAGAGCTTTCAGAGTTATGTTTCCATAAAACGCCTTATACCGTACATGGGATTTTTTACACGATTAATACCCTTTTTACATAAAGCCAATTGGCAAAAAGCAGCCTTTCCTGATAATAAAAAGGCTTACACGTAATCATAAGCCATATTTTCAATTAAAACACATTGAATTCACGGAAAATACTTATCAACCAATGCATAAAGAATTGCTACTGTTTCAACATCTAGAATCCCATCATAATTTTCTTGACGAAAATGAAGTTGAAATGCTCGGATCAAATCTTTGTATCCTGTTTGGGTACACGCAGCAGAAATGTCATATCCATAACATTTTAGCTTCGCCAAAACATCTTCTTTGGGTGGCAAATTCTTAGAGAATTGCTCTTGATAATGACTTTTTAGTTCATCATCATACCATGCTCCTATACCTGCGCTATAAAGTTCTCTCCATGGAAAAGCTGCTCCTGGATCACTTTTTCTTCCAATGGCAATATCACTATGTCCCACAACATCTGTTGGCATAATATCAGGATACCGTTGAAAAATATTCAAGGCAAGTTCCTTAACAGCATCAATTTGTATTGGATTATAAGGAGGAAACATACCCCTCCCATCATGATAAGTCGCTAAATTAACGATTTCAATCCCGATAGATGCATCATTGAGATGACTATGCCCAGCCCATGAACTCACACCCGCATGCCATGCGCGCTCATTTTCATCAACCAGATTAAAAATACGCATATCCTTAAAGCCTGCCTCACGATATGTCTGCTCTGAAGGATCAGGAACAAGATAGTGTGCACTAACCTTTTCTCCTGTAAGCGCCATAATCGAGGCTTTAAAATCAATAGCCGTATAATGCATAACGAGAAAATGAACGCGACGACTAAAACTCTTGACAGAACGATAACTGTTGTAATCAATCTGATACATAAAAGCCCTTTCTTTTTTGCTTAAAAAACCACTGCGCATCACAACAGATAGAATACGAACTGTTAAAAAATGCAATAAACTTCCCATCTAGGTACTAAGAATTACGACTAAAATTTGTTCATCAAAAATATTGACACTCTTATCAACAATTAAGACCACATTTTTATTTTTCTCCCACACACGCATAAAATGTTTTTAACCACATTAAATATTTTCCCCAAAAAATTCCTACAAATTACCAATCAAAAAGAAAACAAAAGCGTAAAATGATCACTCCTTAAATCTTCACGTCTTACAGAAAAAATAGTTCGTCCTGTTATCAAATTGAAAAATATCGCCCCTCAGAAGCGAATACCCAACGATCATGCAATCACACAAAAGCTTAAAGGAAAAATTTTATGAGCTCTTTACAGCAATTTATTATCAGATAACGGAACGGGACATGTTCACAATAAAACTCTTCACGGACATATTGTTCAATAAAATTTGCAAAGCTTTCCTGTAAATGACACGACTTCTTGTCTTTTCACACCATCGCTTTTTGATTTACAAAGAATCTCAATTATCTACAACGCTTGAGACACACGAAGTCTCTGGATTCCTTGTTATCAGCGCTATGGAAGATAACATATTGATTTATAATCATAATTAATCATTATAAATATTGAATGTAGCGAGCCTAATATCGTAAAGTTTTTCTTAATTTTGAATCAATCAAAGTCATTCATTTACACATCAAAAGAAAAATTAACCTATAGACAAAAACCACTGAAGAAAAGGATCAAAATACTTCTTATAATAGAACGTTCAATAATTTGAGCAATATGTTACATCCCCATAGAGTTTCATTTTTTCTTCTCTGTTTTCAAATATCTTTTTAAGACAGCCCAAGCTGCATATTCTTGTAAGACGACACCTAAAAGTGGTCGCGTATAGGGAAAAGTTATACGATCATCACCATAACCTTTCATCCGTATAGTCATGGTAGCATGTCCAAGGCTTTCTGCTTGATTTTCTAATGTCTCCAAAGAAGGCTCTAGGCTCACTTCAACCTCAAGCTTTGGAATATCTTGTTTACCTTTTTCTATGGGTTGAAAATATTTTAAAAGCCACGGATCATTGGCAGACCAATGAACCTCTGCATACATCGCTAATTGTTTACAAGCAGTAGTAACTTCTGCCCCAACTAAATGGGGGTGAAAATGATTTTCAAATTCTTCCACGAAATGTTGTTCCAAGGGCGCTTCTGATTGAGCAACCAGTTGCACCAAAACATAGGGGCTTTTCCATAAAAAATGCCGTTCAAAGGATTCATTTTCAAGATGATCATCAACCCACTGCGCAATGGTACTTTCATCAATTCCAATCAAAGTCCATGCATACTCCGCACGCGATACAGAAAAATATTTCTTCTCGTTGTGTTCTAAATAATTCTCTAAAAGCGCAAGAGCCTGTGATGGTGGACCAGGCAAAACAACAAGCGTACTTCCATCGCAAGAGAGATAAAACCCTGGTGCTGTGCCTGTAGAATTATCAAGCACGGTTGCTGTCTCAGGAAACAATGCTTGACGCGCATTACTCTTATCCGCCGTAATCCCTAATCGTTGTAATTGACCTTTTATTATTTGCCAAACATCTTCATGATGTACCAAAGGCTGCTTTACAGCTTGAGCAACTCCATCGCGTGTTTTATCATCTGATGTTGGTCCCAATCCCCCACTGATAATGATAAGATCTTCTTGTCCAAGACAAGAAACAACAGTCTCACTGATTTGCTGTAATTGATCAGCACAAACAAAATGACGTGTGACTTGAATATTTCTCTTGTTCAAGCTTTGGCTTAAATCTTGTAAGTTCGTATTCAAATATTGTCCTGAAAGGAGTTCATCACCAACAGTGATAATCGCCGCATGACAAACAAAGACAGGATTCACAAGAGAATTGCGAACAGCTTCAGCCATTTGACGGGTAGAGGCTATACCTCCAAGATCATAGGTAACGGTTTTTCCAGCACGAATAACCTGATCAACACTCTCAGACAGTTTTTTTGCTGCATCTTTAAAGCCTAAGTGCTCTAAGAGTAAAGCCGTGGTATAAAGCATCGCAGAAGGATTGGCTTTATTTTGTCCAGCAATACGTGGTGCGCTTCCATGAACAGGTTCAAAACAAGCAATCTCGCTCCCCACATTCACATGAGGTGCAAGCCCCAATCCCCCCATTATCCCAGAGCCAAGATCAGAGAGAATATTGCCAAATATATTTTCAGCAACAATCACACCAAACCGCTCTGGTTTGGTTGCAATCCACAAAGCAACCGCATCAACATTCTGAATATCTGCTTCAATTTCCGGATAGTTTTGCGCAATCTTCTCAAAAATTTCCTGAGCAAACTGACCACTTTCTCGCATAACATTGGGCTTATCAGCAAAAGTAACTCGCCTAAAGCTATATTTCCTTGCATAAGAAAAAGCATATTCAAATAACCGTTCTAAACCAAAGCGTGTCTGCAAACAGACTGTCCACGCAGCTTCTTCAAGCCCATATTTTGTCAAATTTGGATGTTTTAGCCAAACGGCTGTTTCAGGAGAAATACCCCGAAAATCCAATCCAGCATAAAGGCCTTCACTATTTTCTCTGATAACACAAAAATGAAAAGGACGTTGGGGACCAAAGATGTATCTTACAGGACGTATATTCGCAAACAAACCTAACTTTTGGCGAAGTTGAAGTGCGGGAGAAACATAGGCAAGGTTTTTCTCTTTTAAATGCGGAGCAAGTTCTTTTAAAGCCGCTTCTTTTCCTTTACTGGTCACAGCACCAAGTAAAATAGCATCACTCTGAGTAATTTTTTGCCAAGTCGCTTGAGGAATAGGATCTCCTTCCTGTTTCCAACATTCAAAACCAATATCACCATAAGTCAATTCAATCGGCAATTGGAATTGCTCTAAAACCATCAGCGCAGCATCACAAACCTCTGGTCCTATCCCATCACCAGGTAATACAAGAACTTTCTTTTTCATAATCCCTCCAGCCACTCATCAATGACTGCATCTGTCATAGTAGGATTATCCTCCCACAAACGCGTACCAGCACCAGAGATAATCTTATATTCATGGTTCAGATTATGACTTTTTGTCTGATTATCTACCGTTGCAAGTTGCGACTTTTCTCCCACTAAAGCTAAAAACTTCCCCTTATACTTAACTATTTCATCTCTAGCATCTATTTCTAATAAGAGTTTAAAGCCTCTTGTCATGCGTTCAATTGCCACGCTTTTTTGTTCATCAGGAATCTCCAATAAGGCTCTTTTTTTCATAATGCCAGAAGGATGCATAAAACCATTGAGTATTTCCAAAGCCCCCGATAAATCATTATTTTCTAAGGAGGCAAAAATATCTCCAAGGCGCCGTTGCAAAACCTTATCTGGATAGCCAGGTGCATTCACAGCAAGCACAGCTTGAACATTGGGAAGCTGTACTGCCAATATTTGTACCAATGTTCCAGCCATAGAAAATCCCACAAGAACTGCGGGCTCTTTAAAATAGCTTTTAAGCTTTTCTACCATAAAAGATAAAATGTCTACAGCAGAATGATTGAGAACATGAGAACCCTTAGGAAAAAGAGAAAGCGTATCCAGCAGAGTGACAGGGAATCCTTTTGTTGAACATAGCTTTGTCAATGGAGAACAAAAAACACCACCATCCCAAATTGGCATTACAGGAGAAAGAATAATAATAGGAAGACCCATTGATCAATTCCTCCCCTTATTTTTAAACATGCATTAGAGCCAGAAATTTTCCTACCCAATATAATGAAAATATGTTGAAAATCTAGGCTCATACTCCCCCCATAATAATCGATTTGTTAAACTCAAACTAAGCTTGTAACAAATTTTAAACCCACTCAATCCAACAACTTAATAAAAAAATCATCTAATGTACAGGTGCTCCATTTGTGTAAAACATCAAAAGCATTTCCGCATAATGCTTTCTTTTTATCATTTCACTCAGCTTATTTCTGAAGTCATAAAATGACGCGCTTTTTGAATATAAATGATAAAACCAATCATACAACACACAGCTAACAAAGTTGCCATAGCCCGTGGGCTATGACCAGAGATTTTTCCGATAACCGCTGCACTGAGTGCCGCACTTCCTAATTGCAAAGAGCCCATAACACCAGAAGCCGTTCCCGCAGCTTTCGGATGCGATGAAATAGCCAACGCTGTTCCTAACGGCAATAAAAAACCATTGCCAAAAGTAAGAACAGCAATAGCCATAAAACTTGTCACAAGGGGCCATGGGCTTAGATACATTTGCAAAGCAAACAGCACACCGCCTATCACAAAAATAATGTACCCTCTACCCACAGTTTTTTCCATAGACTCGCGTTCAAAAAACCATCGTGCCAAAAGATTTCCCAAAATATAGGGAAACGAGACACCAATATAGCTATAACTAATGTGTATCGGCGATAACCCCAAAGTCGTGAGTAAAAAAGGCGACTCCACAATATAAGCAAAATAGGCAGCGTAAGAAAAACACGGAATAAGTGCATAAAAAATAAATTGTTTATTTCTGAAAACGCCTAAATATGCCTTCATCAATCCTACAGGAGAAAAATACTGCCGTTTTTGAGGGGGTAGAGTTTCGCTTAGCACAAAACAACATAGCAAAATGGTCAAAAATATAAAAAAGCTTAAAAAGATAAAAGTTGCCTGCCAATGAAAAGCTTGTATCAAAAGTCCACCAATGAAAGGTGCAAGTGCTGGTGACATTCCAATAAAAGGGAAAACAATCAAATAAAGTTTTCCAGCCGCTTTTTTATCCAACAAATCATTGATAATTGCACGACTTAAGACAAGTCCCGCACAAGCACCAAGACCTTGCAAAAAACGTAACACAAGAAAAGCGTGAATATGAACCGTATAAATCACACCAAGTGTCGTAAATAACCACAAGAATAAGCCCAATAGAAGTGTTTTTTTACGCCCAAAATTATCACTCAGCGGCCCATAAATGAGCTGTCCAAGTGCCAATGCCAACAAAAAAACCGCCACTGCACTTTGAATTTGAGATTGTGTCACTTGATAATATTGACGCATATCGCCCAGTGCCGGTAAAAAAATATCGGTAGAAATCAAACCTCCCGTCGATAAACATACGATAAGTATAATGAATGGTAATGTATATTTATGTTTCATCAGGAAAATCACATTTCTTAAATTTAAAAATATTTAAATTTTACGTTTATAGAAAAATAATAATTTATATTTATAAATATAAAGCTATTTTAACTTTATCCACAGCGAATAAAATAATCAATTTTCTTTATTCTTTTACTTTATTCGAGAATAATTCATCTTGTTGAGACATAAATCCAGTGTATGATCCGCACGCACACACTCAACACGTAAATAACCACTTAGTTCTTCACTTTATAATTAATTTTAAAGCATAGCAAATCGCAATTTTAAAACTATACGCAAAAGAAGCTAAAAGATCAAAGCTCTCCTTCAGAGATATATTTCCCAATCCGAAATAGCGCATCTTGTTGTATTCATGTTGCCCTATCTTCATCAGCTTTTTTCATTGATATCATCAACAAAAACGCTCCCAAACTCTATCCCTCTCCATGACAACAACACCACTCTTCCGACAACATCTTTTATCAGAATTGGTTTACAACGCTCAAAGAAAAAAGAAGCCACAAACTCCCTCTCCTCAAAACTCCCCACACAAATATTATTGTAACAATACAGCATATAACAATGCCTCATGGAGAAGTCTTTATCAACACAAATAATTGAGCAAATAAACTTAATAGCCCACTAATATCATAAAGCAAATTGTGCTTCTATCTCGCTCTAAAATCTAAATTCATCTTGTCCATTTTGTTAGATTTTCATTCTACATAGCCAGCACAAAGTTTATTGCCTAAGCTATTGACAAACATGATATAATAAAAATTTGATAAAATGAATACGATCATAAAAATCCCATCCCTAAAAATCCTATCCTTAGAAACTCAATTTTCTAAACATCTCAAAAACTTTATAAACAAAGTAAATGCAGCCATAAAAAGTATAATGGATGAATGTATTTTAATCGACAGTAAACTCGAAAAATGCACAAGTAACCTTTACACACATACATTTGAAACAGAATCCATGACAACTGCAAATGCAAAAGTGAAAACCTGTAGCACCTATGAACCGATTACAGTTCATAATCCCTACGTCATAAAGGTGGAACACATGACCTTTACAAAATGCACTTTCTTAGTACAAGATGGTTCATCGAACCAAATTTATCTCTCAAATCAAAGTGCTCTTACATCGTATAAAAAAACTGCGGGCGAAACTAAAAACAACCTTTGGAGAAAATCTCGAAACTTTTGGACATTGTCTCAAAACTTTTCAACTTTCCTCTCTGGTTTTGGGAGTTTTTACTCAAAGAACTTAGAAAATTTTTCTAGCATTGTTTTGATATAGAGCAATAAGAGAAGGAAAAACAACTTAGAACACTAATGTTTCTTCCTTCTCTTTTATCTCTCATAGCTTTTTGAATTGAATACTTTTGATATTTATTTTGAATAATTGAAGCATTCTTTTAATTATAAGTACAATATAAAAAATAAAATTTTAGAAGACGTGCTGTTTTTACAAAAAATGAATAATAAAATAAAGACTCCAGAATTTTACTTTTTACCTTCAAACACAATCAATGATGGAAAAGCGTTTACAAAGTTTTCCTCAGGCAGTATCCAGGACATTACTTGAAAGAAAAGCATTAAGAGAGCTTACTTTTAAGCTAAGGGGGAAAGATTAAACTTCACAACGACATTCAATCTTTTAAACATTGCAGTACAGAACGGGAAAAGAGAGCCATTCCCCCATAGACCGTTTCCCCCCATCAACTAAAATTCTCGATAAACTGGTATTATCAGTTCTAGACTGGAGTCATATAAGAAGAATTTTAAGTAATGATCACCGTCTTGTTTTCGATGTTTTCTGTCCTTTTTAGCTGCTCTTTATCCCTTTTGGAACATAATTAGCAAAAAGGCATTGTATCTCCAGCATATTCAAGGAGATAAAACATGGAAACTCGCATTC
>NZ_JBHIMS010000028.1:0-30174 GCF_042194285.1 Bartonella sp. MM97QHHN
ACGTAAAACAGCCCGCCACCTAGTTGCCAATTCACGGGCTTGTTTTAAAGAAACATCTCGCAACGCTCCCAAGCCCATTTCGCGGCGCCGACCATGAATGGTATAACGATAAAGCCATTGAGCACCACCATCTTTACGTTTGTGAAGAAGCAAGCCGGCACCATCATTATATTTACCAGCTCCCAATGTTGCTACAGCCCTTGCATTAAGACGATTCATAAGAACCATTTTTACTCCTTTCTTGTACAATTTTTACCCACACATCAACCCCGCTTGTGGTGTGCAAGTAAGTGGTTTTGATTGATTCAAGATAAGCAGATTTGAAATGAGAGAATCCTACAGTATTAGTTTTTTCATTCAATATGAAAACAATAAGTTATCATTATAAATCAAAGTGATGTGGCGTGATGAAGATGCTTATGCAAAGAATCTAAAAGTTTTTTTGCGAGTGTTTGAATAAGTTCTTTGTTTTCTGAATTTTAGATACAAAATACTATTGCTAAAGTACTAAAAGTAGATCATGCTGATAAATAGATGAAACTTTGATGGCGCTTGGTTTTAAAAAAGACAATATTTGATTTCACTGTTTGCGCGGGCATTAATTTTGCAATAACAGATGATAGTTTATTGCGTGCAGAATACTGTTATTCAGATTTCGGTAAAAAGAAATTTATAAAAGAATATTATCATTAACAGTTATACGAAAATTTAATGAAAATGAATCCAACTTTAAGACACATAATTCTAGTGTGATTTAGTTTACAAATTCTCATTGAATGCAAAATTAAAAGTTTAAGAAGCCTTATTTTCAAAAAATCTTTATTTTTTTGTGAGTGTGTCATTTTTGCTACAGATATTTCAGAAAAGATGCTCTATATGAATTTCATTTTGGATATTTGGAGAGATTTTATGAATACAAAACGTTTAATAACAGCGTCTATTTTTTCTTTAATTTCAGCGTCTACAGCACTAGCTGCTGATGTTATGATTCCTCATCAGCCAGCATCATCGACTACTTCTACCATTGTTGCACCTACTTTTTCATGGACAGGTCTTTATTTAGGTGTCCAAGCTGGTGGTTTTTCGAGCAAAGCTGATGTGGCTCTTGTTGGTCAAGAAAAGAGTTTACCACTGGATAAAGAGTTCTCTCCTAAACTTTCAGGTTTTGTAGGTGGTTTTTATGCAGGTTCTAATATTGATCTCGGTGATAACTTTATTTTTGGCATCGATACGGATTTAATGATATCTGGAAAAAAACACACAAAGACCATTACCATAGGTGCGGCTGATAACACTACAGTAGAAAATGCAGTCGTAAGATCCCGCAGATCAGCAAGCCTACCAACACTTCCAAGCGCACAAGAAGTAACATCAATACAAACAGCTGCTTCAGGACGATCTGCATCAAAAGTAGTAGATGCAGGAACTACACCAACATTAGCAGCAACAACACAAACGGAGCAAGTAACGTCACAAGTCGGCTCATCAAAACCTGCTTCGACAAAACCTGCCTCAGAAAATCCAACGCAACAATTGCAAGCAGGAACACAGCGATCAGAGTCATTAGTAAGAACTAGTGGTGGTGGCGATGTTAATCCTAAAACAGAAGTAAGAACGCCAAGCGTATCAGCACTACCATCAAGCCCGTCAAAACCTGCAGGATCAGTGGCACAGCAAACTTCCTCCGTCCAATCGGCAAAGTTACAAACAGGAGGGACGTCAACGGTAGTAACAGAGTTAAACGGCACGGCACAATTAACTTCTGCATCTAAAGTAACAGTTCCCAGCACAGGGACAAGATCAGTGCAGTCACAATCGTCTTTAAGGTCAGACAAAGGATTGGCATTGGCGAGCACGGTAGTAAAAGGATCAGAATCATTAGCAGCATCTAACCCGACATCTTCCAGCACAGTAACAGGATCAACAGCAGTAGGGTCAAGTGGAGCAAGGTCTGCGAAAACGGTTGAAAAAATACCACTATCTTCTAGATCATCAACAGGAACAGAAGCAAGTCAGCCAGCAGTAAAAGCACCTACACCGGTACAATCTGTATCACAACCATCAGCAGAAAAAACAGTACCGAGTTCATCACTTGTACTCGCGAGATCAGGATCATCCTCTGGTTCAGAGACAAAAGCTTCTAATGGAACAAGCGGAGCCCAAAACGGAGGTCATCATAGTTCTTCCCATGGTAGCGGAAATGCTAATTCGCATGGTGCACCTCATGCAGGTGGGCGTAGCTCTGGTGCTCATCCGAATGGTACTAATCCACATGCTTCTCGTTCTCATGGTGGACAGAATATGTCTGGACACGCTGCACAAAGTACACAAGCGGTGGATAAGAACGATTCCAGTATATATGCTATAGAACAAATAAAAAAGATGGCTTCTGAACTTGGTCTTGATCAAGAGGATGAAGTTGAAACTTTAAATCATACTTTCAAACAAAATTGGGGTGGTGCTACACGGGTACGTATTGGTTTTGCTGCTGATCGCTTTATGCCTTATCTTGCTGGCGGTATTGCTTATGGGCAGTTCCAAGACACTGTATCAATATTCGTTAAGGATGAGGATGGAAGAGTCGTTTCTTCTAAGAACTTATCTGATGAAACAAAAACCATGATTGGTTACACACTTGGTGGTGGCGTTGATTTCTCGGTTTTGGATAATGTGATTGTACGTGCAGAATATCGTTACTCTGATTTTGGTAAAAAGAAATTTGCAAAGGAAAAACTTGAAGTTAACTACAAAACCAATGATTTCCGTGTTGGTGTAGCTTATAAATTCTAATTTTTAAAAGAGTAAATTTCTAAAAGGCTCCACTATTAGTGGAGCCTTTATTTTTAAAAGATCAATTTTTGGTTTCTTTTCTTGTGAATTTCATGATAAAGCCCATAGATTGTGATGATATATTTTCCTGATCGCTGCTTAATACGAATGATAAGCTCGGCTTTCCCTATAGATAAAAACCAGAGTTGCAGGGTTCAGGGAAGTTATGCAAAAATGAAATCGTAAAAGTGGACAGGAATATTTCACAATGGCTGTGAAAAATGAAACAATAGATTATTCAAAAACTCTTTATCTCCCACAGACAAATTTTCCTATGCGTGCAGGGCTTCCGCAAAAAGAGCTTGAATTGATGGCGCGTTGGGAAGATATGGGGCTTTATGCGCAATTGCGCCAACAAGCAAAAGATCGTCCATTTTATATTCTTCATGATGGTCCACCTTATGCAAATGGTCATATTCATATTGGGCATGCCTTAAACAAAGTTCTAAAGGATGTGGTTGTCCGTTCATTCCAAATGCGCGGTTTTAATGCAAATTATGTACCTGGTTGGGATTGCCATGGGCTTCCAATTGAATGGAAAATTGAAGAAAAATATCGAGCACAAG
Source organism: Bartonella sp. MM97QHHN (assembly GCF_042194285.1). Lineage (NCBI taxonomy): Bacteria > Pseudomonadati > Pseudomonadota > Alphaproteobacteria > Hyphomicrobiales > Bartonellaceae > Bartonella > Bartonella sp. MM97QHHN. The sequence goes on from NZ_JBHIMS010000028.1 coordinate 3,396, forward strand.
GAAAAAATAAGGATGAGGTACCTCTTAACGAGTTTCGTAAAGAATGCCGTGAATTTGCACAGCATTGGGTAACCGTTCAAAGTGAAGAATTTAAACGCCTTGGTGTTGTGGGAGATTTTAACGCGCCTTATACTACAATGGCTTTTCATGCAGAAGCACACATTGCCAGTGAATTGATAAAATTTGCTATGTTAGATCAGATTTATCGTGGTTCCAAGCCGGTGATGTGGTCTGTTGTAGAGCGTACGGCTTTGGCAGAGGCTGAGATTGAATATCATGATCATGAATCAGAGGTGCTTTGGGTTAAGTTTCCTGTCTTTGAAGCAAATTCTGATGATTTATATGGTGCTTATGTCGTCATTTGGACAACAACACCGTGGACAATTCCAAGCAATCGTGCAGTGAGTTATTCTTCGCAAATTTCTTATAGTATTTACGAAGTTGAAAGTGCTGAAAATGATTTTGGTCCTCAAGTGGGAGAAAAGCTTCTCTTTGCAGACGCTTTAGCGATGAGTTGTGGAGAAAAAGCCAAACTTGTTTTGAAGCGTTTGCGTGTTATTTCTTCTGAAGAGTTGAAAGCTCTTGTTCTTTCTCATCCACTCAAAGGTTTGGCTGGGTGGTATAACTTTAAAATTCCATTGCTTGATGGTTCGCACGTAACAGAGAGTGCTGGTACAGGTTTTGTCCATACAGCACCAAGCCATGGGCGTGAGGACTTTGAAATTTGGAATGATTATAAGTCCTTACTGGAGCAAGCGGGGATTGATTCATCTATACCGTTTCCTGTTGATGATGCAGGGTTCTATACGAAAGATGTTCCAGGTTTAGGACCAGATCGTGAAGGAGGACCTGCACGTGTTATTGATGATAATGGAAAAATGGGTGATGCCAATAAAGAGGTCATTAACGCTTTAATTAAAGCAGATCGATTGTTTGCACGGGGGCGTTTAAAGCATTCCTATCCCCATAGTTGGCGTTCAAAAAAACCGGTTATTTTTCGCAATACACCACAATGGTTTATTTCAATGGATAAAGATTTTGGGGATGGTTCAACTTTACGTAGTCGGGCTTTGGAAGCTGTTTCAAAAACGCGTTTTGTGCCGTCTTCTGGACAAAACCGCCTAGCTTCTATGATAGAAGATCGTCCTGATTGGGTTCTTTCTCGTCAGCGTTCTTGGGGTGTTCCTATTTGTATTTTTGCGAATGAGGATGGTGTTATTCTAAAAGATGAAGGTGTGAACGAGCGTATTTTACGGGCTTTTGAAGCAGAAGGGGCAGATGCATGGTTTGCTGAAGGAGCACGTGAACGTTTTTTAGGTGAGCGTGCACATGAGCCTTGGGTACAGGTTTATGATATTTTGGATGTTTGGTTTGATTCTGGAGCCAGCCATAGCTTTGTGTTAGAAGATCGGGCTGATTTGAAATGGCCTGCTGATGTTTATTTTGAAGGTTCAGATCAACATCGCGGATGGTTCCAATCTTCTCTTTTGGAAAGCTGTGGTACGCGTGCTTGTTCTCCCTATAAGGCCGTGATCACACACGGTTTTACTTTGGATGAGAATGGTAAAAAAATGTCTAAATCTTTAGGCAATACGGTTGTTCCGCAAGAGATCATTAAAACATCTGGAGCTGATATTTTTCGTCTCTGGGTTATGACAACCGATTATTGGGAAGATCAGCGTTTAGGCAAAAAAATACTTCAAACAAATGTGGATTCATATCGTAAACTACGCAATGCAATTCGTTGGATGCTAGGAACTTTAGCACATGATGATGGAGAAGAAGTATCTTATGGTGTACTGCCGGATCTTGAAAAATTTATATTGCATAGGCTTTTTGAACTTGATCAGTTGATTAATCGCGCTTACGATGAATTTGATTTTAAAAAGATTATGCGTGCATTATTGGATTTTTCAATCATTGAGTTATCGGCATTTTATTTTGATATCCGCAAGGATTCTCTTTATTGTGATGCGCCTTCATCAAAAAAACGCAAGGCCTCCTTGCAGGTTGTCCGTGAGATTTTTGAGCGTATGGTCACATGGCTTGCTCCAATGTTGCCTTTTACTATGGAGGAAGCTTGGTTAGAGCGTTATCCAGAAAGCCAATCGGTGCATTTGGAACAATTTCGCTCTGTACCAGAAGAATGGCAAAACCAATCTTTGGCTGAGCGTTGGAAAAAAATTCGGCAGGTCCGTAAAGTTGTGACAGGTGCTTTAGAGCTTGAACGTGCTAATAAGCGTATTGGATCCTCTTTGGAGGCTGCGCCTATTGTTTTTATTTCCAATCTGGTTTTACGAGAGGCATTAGAAAATGTGGATATGGCGGAGATCTGTATTACCAGTGCACTCACAATTAGGCAGGACACAATACCTTCTGATGCTTTTACTTTGAATGATGTTGAAGGTGTTGGTGTATATCCAGAGAAGGCATTAGGAAAAAAATGTGCTCGATCATGGCGTTATACACAAGATGTTGGAAGTGATCCAGCTTATCCGGATGTATCTGCTCGTGATGCAGCTGCTTTGCGGGAATTGCAGATTCTTGGCAAGATTTAAAGTTTTAGATCAAAGGAAAGAAATGCAAGTAAATTTCTCATATTGATGAATATAGTTTTTTGTGGTACGAAAAAAATTCCGTTGTTTTATCTGCAGGGGGGAAATTTGTGTATGGACCGTTCTCTCATAAATAACGGGAATATTAATCAGCCATACACCTAGGAAATGGAATAGGCAGTGAGAAAACGTGAAATAAAAATATTTCCAATAGGAATTTTAGGGATGTGCTTTGTTTTAACGGGATGCAATTTATCCGCTCCTACCTATGGTACCAATAAACCAGTTTCAATACAGTTTTTTGAAGATGTTGCTAATATCACTTCATTAACACCAACAAATAACAGCAGCCAGATTGTTATGAAACCTCATCCAAAACTTGTAATACCAAGCCCTAGTTCACGCAGATTTTTGCCGGTACCACAACAAGATAGATCTGTCAATGAAATGGCAGCATCGAAGAAGCATCAAGGAAATACACCTTTTCCTCACAAAGGATCGTCAGTTAATGGCGTTGGTTCAGAAAATCCTTCACAGTTGAATGCGAAGCAACGACAAGAATATTTACGTCGTCAGAGAGCACAAGTTGGAAGTTCAAAATACCGTCGCTATCTCACTGAACCACCTTTAAGTTATCGCCAACCGGCAAAAACCGCACCTATTGGTCGATAGGGAAAAGACAAAACATTTAAAGTAAAGTATTTTTCCAATTACTTATGATACCAAGCTCTCATTCGCGCGCAGTTATAATGCTGCTGTAGGAGGGGGGTATTCTCATGAAATAGCAATATGACAACAGCATCGAGAGATTCCTTATGCGTTTCCTTAACACGAAACATTTCTCAAGCTCATTTTACAACATTGCTCATGTGGATAGTATAACGTAAAATCTATTGTGCTCCAATACTTTATGCTTAGGAAGGAGAAAGTGGATACCATCATTTCATTTTACAGACTCCAATGTTGCGATAATTCTTGCATTTGAGAGCTTTCATAAGAGACATTTTTAGTCTTTTCTAAAACGTTCTTTATCCAGACGATAATTCCGCTTATGATGTGCAAGAAAGAGATTTTTACTGTTTCAATGTAATTTGAAATGAGAGTATATCTACGATATTTTGGACTTTATATTTTATATACAAAATAATGAATTATTCTTTTGAATGAATGTATCATCTAATAGAAACAATATGCAGAATTAAAAGAGAGAAAAAATGCTTCGAAATAGCTTTTGCTATATATATATCAGAAGAATTAACAGTCTTTTTTGAGAAGTAGGATAGTTTTTAAAGAGTGAAAGTTATGGAAGAAGAATTATTTTTAGTATCGCTTTTGTACAAAAAAGTCTTTAAGTAATTGAGCTGCTTCTTTTTCCTTGAAACCAGAATAAATTTCAGGTTTGTGATGGCAGGTTGTTTGCTGATAAAAACGTGGGCCATTTTCTATAGCACCTCCTTTGGGATCATTTGTTGCATAATAGAGACGTCGTATGCGTGCAAATGAAATGGCAGCGGCACACATAGCACAAGGTTCAAGTGTTACATAAAGATCGCAATCAGGAAGCCTTTCGCTTTGCAATGTTTCACAAGCCATACGGATTGCGCGTATTTCTGCGTGTCCTGTAGGGTCATATGCAGATTTTATAAAGTTACCAGCGCGTGCAATGATAGCTTTTCCACGTGTAATGATAGCACCTACGGGAACTTCATCTTTTTTTGCAGCCTCTTGCGCTTCTAAAAGGGCTATTTCCATGGGCGTCAAGGTCATAATATTCTTTCTACTGAAGGTATAGAAAATCTAAAGGTTATCTCGATAAGGAATGCTATGGAATGAATAATTTATTACGCTTTTATAATGAAAAGAATACCTCTATTTTTTTTAAGAGTTTAAAACAAACTTGCAAGTTGGCAGATACATTATTGTCGTTAAAGGATAGAAAATGATAAATGATTATGCTACTTCATTTTTCAGGATAAGCGGTATGGTGCATGTGAATAATTTTCTGAACATACTTGCAAAGATTGGTTTGAAACGCAAATGAATGAAAATAATGAGAGTGAACGAATTGCTAAAAGGTTAGCGCGTGCTGGTATTGCTTCGCGTCGAGATGCAGAAATGATGATTGTTGCAGGTCGTATTTCTGTGAATGGTAAAGTCGTGACAACGCCTGCTTTTAATGTTAGCCGCTCTGATGTTATTATAGTTGATGGCAAACCTTTACCTCCTATAGAACGAACGCGTTTATGGCTTTACCATAAGCCAGCAGGTCTTGTCACCACGAACCGTGATCCTGAAGGCAGACCTACAGTATTTAGTAATTTACCAAAAGGAATGCCGCGTGTTCTTTCTGTTGGAAGGCTTGACATTAATACGGAAGGGCTTTTGCTTTTAACCAATGATGGTGGCTTAGCGCGTGTATTAGAGCTTCCTGTAACGGGGTGGGTCCGCAAATATCGCGTCCGTGCTCATGGAAGAGTAAAACAGAGTGCGCTGGATAACCTTAAAAATGGTATTGCAATTAATGGTATTTTTTATGGTTCGATTGAAGCATCAATTGAACGCGAACAAGGGTCGAATGTATGGCTTTCTGTCGCTTTGCGAGAAGGAAAAAATCGTGAAATAAAGAATGTTTTAGGGGCATTGGGATTATCAGTTAATCGATTAATACGTGTATCTTATGGTCCATTTCATCTCTCTGATTTAGAAGAAGGAGCCGTGCAAGAGTTAAAAGGGCGGATGTTACGAGATCAGTTGGGTGAGCGTTTAATTATGCAAGCCAATGCAGATTTTGATGCTCCTATTCTTAAGCCATTTTCAAATTCTGCAGTTGTTGCAGAAAAGCAAAGCCAGAAAGATCTTTCTGTTGCAAATGATGGTTGGGTTTTCTCAAGTGAAAGGGCGATACGACGCCGACCAAGAGATGGTTCTGTTGAACATAGTCGCGCACGATTAAGTACAAAGTCTCATGAGAATGTAAAGAAGGAGAAAAGTGAAGAAGGAAAAGCAGAGCGTTTTCTACCGCGTTCTCGCCGTGCTAATGTTTGGATGGCTCCTGGTGCACGTCCGCAAAGTGCACGTAGAAAGCCTTCCTATAGTGAGGAGAAATCGCATGATCATAAGAGCGATTTGGATGGTAGAAAATCATTTCATCGAGGCAAGGAAAAACTAAAAGAAAATCCGTCATACAAAGAGAAGAGGGAAAGGTTTGTTCAAAAACATGGCAAAATATCTTATGACGAGACGCATCCCTTTGGTAAGAAAGATCGCTTTTTAAAGGATAAAGAGAAAATGATAAAAGGTGGTCATGATGAGCATTCTTTTGAGAGAAAGAAAAAGGTAAAATCGTTTGGTGGTGCTATGAAAAAATCTAAACCACATAGGGACGGTGCAAAAACTTCGAAGCGATTTGGAGGTCCACGTGCGGATCATAGGCGGTAAATTTGCTGGGCGTGTTTTGTTTTCGCCTGTTAATCAGTCGATTCGCCCAACGAGTGATCGTACACGTGAAAGCCTTTTTAATATTCTTTCTAGCCGTGAAGAACAATTTTGGACCAATAAACGCATTCTTGATCTTTTTGCTGGGACTGGTGCTTTAGGCATCGAAGCACTTTCACGTGGAGCAAAGGCTGCTGTTTTTGTTGAAAACTCGGTTGAGGGGCGTGGGGTAATTCAAAAAAATATCGAAGCCTTTGAATTACAGTCAATAGGGCGGATTTTGCGTCGAGATGCAACCAAACTTGGTAATATTGGAACAATGCTGCCATTTGATGTTATCTGCGCTGATCCTCCCTATAGCCATTGTTTAGGTGAACGTGCTTTTGTAGAAGCTTTGCGAGGAGGGTGGGCAAAAGCTGATACACTCTTCATACTTGAAGAAAAGAAAGATACAATGATTCATTTACCTGACGTCTTTTATCTAGATGATGAGCGTTTTTATGGTGAAACAGCAATACGTCTCTATAAATTACGATCGCTTACATCTTGAGAAAGTTCTTGTGTTTATCCGATAGGATGAAAAAATGCTTTTACACAGTTTTCTTCATTTTATATGGTTTTTAAAAGGTTAAGCAGAAAATCAATAAAAGATTCTAATGTTAAAGGAATTGATGAATTTTTATTAGCTTTACTATAGAAGGATGTTTTTTCTCCAATAGGATATATATTCCTCGATAATAGTTATGATCTTTTTTGTCTAATTTTTTCTGCTATACCTTAATCATCACATTTCATCAGCAGTTGAAAGCTTTAAGCTATGCAGTCTGCATTTATATCTTATATGATGCGTAACGTCTATTTTTGTTATTGTATAAATTTAAAAAAGATATTTTGTTTAGTATTGAAAATATTGTTCATTTATCCTGAATATTTGTGTGTTTAGTTTAGTAGTATCCCTTGTTGATTTAATCATTACATATTAAGTAAATCTGAGAGTATTAAGTATCTTATCGTTGTGCAGCTTTAAGGATACTTTTTTATATTATTCTTTATCACTAAAGATAAGGAATTTGTAAAAAAGGGGAGATTATCATGTTTAAATGGATATATAGTGAAGAGATTAGCACAGAAGCAAGTGCTGAGCAAATTTGGGCTATATGGGAGGACGTAGCAAAATGGCCTTCTTGGGATCACGAACTTGAGTGGGTAGAACTTTTTGGTGCTTTTAAAGTAGGAGCTGTAGGCCAAATGAAACCTAAAAAAGGACCTACAGTAACTTTTACACTTGATAAAGTTATAAAAAATGTTTGTTTTTCTGATTATGCTAAACTTCCTTTTACACGTATGAGTTTTAATCATGAATATATTTGTTCAACAAAATCTGGTTCTTCCAATAACAAAATTCGTCATACTGTAATTATGTATGGCTTACTTGCTCCTTTCTTTGGAGTGATTATTGGATCAAAAATTAAGTTATATCTTCGCGATGCAATGATTGAAATGAGTAGACGTGCTCTTACTGAAAACAAAAGCATCTTGTAAGGGGGTGCATTTATAAAGAAGTTAATACCTTAAAAAAGGTGCAGAAATCTTAGCCTTGTTAGAATGAAATTAGTTATGAGTATATAGCAAATTGATGAGCTATGATTTGGTTTTAGTTAGCTGTTGAAATCGTGTCAAAGCATCTTACGGGATTAATTTTGCGCTAAAAATCTTATGAAATTCATTGAATTTTTTTTATATATAAAAGCTTATAAGATGCTCTCTTCATTGAAAATGAGAAAGTTTCAGAAGTTCATTACTTCTCTATGATGTAGGTCCATATCGTCATAATATTTTCCTGTTTCTAATGTTGCAATATTTTTTGCATTTAAAACCTTCATAAGAGGCATTTTGATTTCTTCTTAAATAGGTTTCATTCATATGCCCCTTATTCATGATATGCTCGCAAATAGTTGTGATTGACTCAACATGAATAGGTTCGAAACAAAGAGAATTTTATGCTATTAGGCTTTTTTATACAAATTACAAAACAATAAATTATAAGTATAAATCAAACTGTTAATTTTATTGAAAGATTACAAGATAATTTCTTGATTACTTTTAAATATAAAAAATGAGTTCTTTATGATATTACGTCCATTAGGGTAAAGAAGTTTATGACTGCTCATTTTGTTGAAACCATAATGGAAGGAAATATTTTTTACTCTGTTTAAGTTTTGTTTCATTTACAAGAGTGCCGTCTCATTATGAGAGAGTTTATAGAAGCAAAGAAGTGTATACAAATATAAGGCATTTTCTTGATTCTTTCTTGGAAATTAAAGAATGCTATAGGAAAGATATGAGGTAAGTTTTTTACTACCCAGAGGAAGGAAGACCTGTGATTTAGATCATTTTATGCTTTTCGAATTTTTGAGGACTTTGGCTTAAATTCAAGTGTTATTGCTAAGACTTTTGTTAATTGCCAATTGTTCTGTTGATTTGATTGTCAGTGGAGATTTGGCTCCTAAAATGATAAGGGCCCATGAGAAATCTTGAAACTAAAGAGATTTTACGGCATATACGGCATATTACGTCTTTTCATAAAGAAGCTAAAAGGAAAATGATTTAATGCATTAAAAGAAAAAGAATGCATGAATGTGCATAATCTTATGAATCAATACACAAGAGTTATATTTTGATTTGTATAAATTTGTCAGAATGCTTATCAATGTAAATAATAAAATATTTTAGGGAGTCTATAATGACTGATAAAAACCAGATTGAGAAAGCTGTTTCGCTGGTTGAAGCAGCAAAGCGTTCTGGGGCAGATGCTGCTGATGCTGTTATTGTTCATGCTCATTCTACCAGTGTATCAGTTCGTTTTGGGAAAGTCGAATCGACAGAAGCAGCAGAGAGCAATGATTTTACTCTAAGGGTTTTTGTTGGAAAAAAAGTAGCAAGTGTTTCTGCTAATTTAGGATCTTATCCGCAAGAACTTGCGGAACGTGCTGTTGCGATGGCTAAAGCTTCTCCCGATAGTTTATTTGAAGGTTTGGCAGATAAAGAGTGTTTGGTTAAGTATCCTAAAGATCTTGATCTTTTTGATGATTTTGTACCCAGCAGTCATTTTTTAACAGAAGATGCTTTAAAAACGGAGGCAGCAGCTCTTGATGTTAAAGGTGTAAGCAATTCTGGTGGCGCTGCAACAGCTTATGGCCGTAGTGGGTTTATTCTTGTGACCAGCGATGGTTTTTGTGGAGCCTATCGCTCAAGTTGTTTTTCACGTTCTTGTAGTGCTCTTGCAGGTGAAGGAACACAGATGGAGCGGGATTATGATTATACAACAGCCTTACATTTTTCTGATTTAGAGGCAGCAGAAACTGTGGGAAAGAATGCAGGGCTTGGTGCTGTTCGACGTTTGGGGGCAGTTCGTGCGGCGACTGGGAGCGTTGATGTTATTTTTAATCCGCGTACGGCTCGTGGAATTGCAGGGCATATCGCATCTATGGTCAATGGAGCCTCTGTGGCTCGAAAAACGAGTCTTTTACAGAATTTCCTAGGCAAGGAAGTGATGAAGCCTAATGTTAATGTAACCGATCAACCTTTGCGATTACGTGGAAATGCTTCTCATCCTTTTGATGGAGAAGGGGTAGAGGGGCAAACACTCAATATTATTGAAAATGGTATTTTAAAAAATTGGCTTCTTTCATCATCTACAGCACGTGAATTGGGACTTAAAACAAATGGACACGGTATGCGTTCGGCATCATTAGTGCAGCCGACCAGTACAAATTTTGCTATTGAACCGGGTTTAGTATCGCCTTGCGATATGATAAAAGATTTGCGAAATGGATTTTATGTGACCGAATTATTCGGTCATGGCATTGATTTTATTACTGGTCAGTATAGTCGTGGAGCTTCCGGTTTTTGGATTGAAAATGGTGAAATTGCTTATCCGGTAAGTGAAGTAACGCTAGGTTCTGATTTGCTTCATATGTTAGCACATTTAACACCTGCCAATGATATTGATCGGCGTTATAGTACAGCTGCTCCAACATTGTTAATTGAAGGGATGACACTTGCAGGAAAATAACACGCATCATTCTTCTGATTTAAATCTTTTGCGTGACATTTGTCGAGAGGCAGGAGATTTAGCAATGCGGTATTTTGGATGCACGTTGGATGTCTGGATTAAAGAAGGTAATTCCCCGGTTAGTGAAGCAGATTTTGCTATTGATCATTTCTTGAAAGAGAGGCTTCTTGGAGCTCGTCCAAATTATGGATGGATTTCAGAAGAAACAAAAGATAATCGAGAAAAACAAGATTATTATGAGCGCTCTTTTGTTGTTGATCCTATTGATGGAACGCGTGGTTTTCTTTCTGGCAATCCTTATTGGTGTATTTCGGTTGCCATTATTGAGAATGGGCGTCCTATTGTGGGCGTTCTACAATGTCCGGCTCAAGGAGATGTTTATACAGCTGTAACGGGTGGAGGGGCAACATTAAATGGGATAAAACTTCCTCGTTTAGCCTTTGAGGTTCATCGAAAATATAAAATTTCACTTGATAAATCGCTCGCACAAAAATTACCAGATGATTTTCTCAATCAAGTCAGTCTTTATCATTATCTTCCTTCTCTTGCTTATCGTATTGTTCTTGTTGCTCAAGATGAAATTGATATCGTATTAGTTCGTCCAAATTGTCATGAATGGGATATTGCCGCTGCTGATCTTATTTTGCAGGAGTGTGGAGGGTGTTTTTTATCGCTTGATGCCCCTTTACTATCTTATGGAATTGAACCTTACCAGTATGGACTTTTAATTGCTGGTAAAAATAATTGCTGTCAAGATATGATAGATGTTGTTCGTCAAACAAAGTTAGTTTAATCACGTAAAAGCGCGCTAAAATAATCTAAATGATATGGAGGCACATATGACTGAAACCAAAGGAAAAAAACAATATTTACATCTTGTATTTGGTGGGGAATTAAAAAATCTTAACAGTAATCAATTTAAGAATCCTGATGATTTAGATGTGGTTGGTATTTTCTCAGATTATCAATCCGCTCAAGAAGCATGGCAGGCAAAAGCACAAAGCAGTGTAGATAATGCATTACAACGTTATTACATTGTAGATTTGCATCAGTTTCTTGATGCTGAGTTAGGCGATGCAGAATAAAGCTTGAATATTTGGTTATTATAACCTGTAGATTGCTTCATGCTTTTGTTTAGTCGTCCTTTTCATAGGTACGTTCTTCGGGTAAAATAGAATGCCGTAAAAAAGAATATGCTTGTTGTTTAAAATTCATATATTTTTTTAAGAAACATCTCCCAAAGCACCCAAGCCCATTTCATAATAGTGTCCGTGCAAGGTATAAAATCCATTATTGCACCACCATCTTTACGCTTAATAAAAATGCAAGACAGTTTCTATCAACCTATTTACAACAGCAATATTATCATGACAGCTATCACTCGAAGTTTATGATTATATTGTGAATAGTCACTCTGCTTTTGAATGGGGTATGAGACACTAATGCGTTAAGATTAATAAAAAGAGTAGCATTATTAATGATAGCAATTATTACTCTGTTGAGATTATTAGCACTCGTTACTTATCTATTGGAATTTTTTCAACGAGTTATTACTATAAGCTTAGAAACCATGAAAGTCGTTAGAAACTTTACCAAAATTAGAAACTTAAAGAAACTAAATAGATTTATGAAGTTAACTTACCTCATAAGGGTTTCTTGAGTACTCATTTAAAACTACAATCTATAAGTTAACCATTTTGTGTTGATTATATACAATCTTAAAAGGAATAATATATCATTGCGACCTCCTGAAAAGAGAGGATTTAAAATTTTGAAAACTCTTATTTAAATTGCTTTAAGACTTTTAAGAAATTCTCTATTAAACAAGATTAGATTTTTCTGGATTACCTTTAAGAGATTATATCACAATTTAAAATGAGAACTCTATACTATTCAAAAGTTTTTTAAGATTAGTTTGACATATTCATTTTATTGAAATGAAATAATAGAGATTGATCTTTCTTTTAAACACATTTTATTTATTGTATTTATATTAGGTTGTAATGTCTATATGGGTTATTTTTTGAAAAATTGACAATACCTAACATATGTAAAAATAAGCTTTTTCTCTAAAATACCAACGTGCAAAATTCAAAGTCTCATTAAAATCAAGTGAGTTGAAAAAATTGATACAATCTATGTCATAGGTTTATCATTTATATTTTAAAAATTATAATCGACTGAAATGTAGTTTTGTTATTTTTGAGTAAGATTTTTTATAGGGTGCAGAATGAAGTGATAAAATCGATATAAGTTACAAAATTTAATTAAAAGAGATTTAAATAATGTGTATATGTATTGAATTTTCTCATGGATTAAGCTTTTTTTATTTAAGATATGGATGATATTAAAAAATATGGATGCAACCAATAGAGTTGATGAATTTTTTAACAAAATAAGTATATAGATATCTTAAAATAGCTGGATGAGGTGATTTTAAATGGTAGAATTAAAGGCACATACGGCTCTTTTAAGCTATCGGATGATTGGTTTTTGCTTATGTCCTGTTATTCCTTTTTATTTGTTCTTTCGTGCTATTCGTGGAAAAGAAGAGTGGTGTCGCAAAAAAGAGCGTTTAGGTAAAAGTTCTCATATACGCCCCCAAGGTTCGTTAGTTTGGTTGCATGCAGCAAGTGTTGGAGAAACACTTGCACTTGTTCCACTTATAAATTATATTTTATCATTGGAAATCAATGTATTAATGACAACTGGGACGGTGACATCTTCTACTCTTGTGAAAAAATATTTTGGTAATAGGTTGATTCATCAATATGCTCCTTTGGATTTAGATTTTGCAGTGCGCCGTTTTATTCGTCATTGGAAGCCTGATCTCGTCTTAATTTGTGAATCAGAAATTTGGCCTCTTCGTATTAAAGAACTTGCAAAAATGCGTATTCCGCAGATTTTGGTTAATGCCCATATGTCTGAACGTTCTTTTAAAGCTTGGCAAAAACGACGTATTCTTGCCAAACATATTTTTAAGGATATTGATTTGGCGATTGGTCAAAATGAAAGAGATGTAGCTTATTACCATACACTTGGCGTAAAATCTGTTACGTTTTCTGGTAATCTCAAGGCTGATGTTTTTCTGGTTGAAAATCAAGAATTGCTTGCACGTTATCGTAATGCTATCGGCAATCGCCCAGTTTGGGCAGCTGTTTCAACGCATGAAGGGGAAGAGGAGATTGCTTTTGAGGTCCATAAAATTGTTAAAAATTATTTGCCAGATTTATTAACAATTATTGTACCTCGTCATCCTGAACGTTCAGAAGATCTTATCAGAAAATGCGATAATAAGGGGTTAAGTTTTATTCGTAGGAGTAGAGACGCTGTTCCAAACATGAATACCGATATTTTATGGGGAGATACCATTGGAGAAATGGGACTTTTTCTTCGCTTATCGAAAGTTTCTTTCGTTGGTAAATCGTTATGTGGAAATGGTGGACACAATCCATTGGAATTGGCTTTGCTTGGTTCCGCTATTTTGACAGGGCCTCATGTTTCAAATTTTCAAGAGATGTTCAAACAATTTCTAACGCATGATGCAGCATATATGGTTCAAGATACAAAACAGCTTGCTATTCAGGTGTATAAGCTTTTAACAAATGAAACATTGCGGCAAGAAATGGTTGATAAGGCTCATGAAGTGGCGACAGGTATGGCAGGTGCATTTGAGCGCACATTAAAGATTTTAGATCCATTTTTACAACCCCTTGTAATACAAACAGGTTTACGTCAGCGTCAGGGTAGATATGCATATTAGCGCCCCTCGTTTTTGGTGGAAAAATAAAAGCTTTTTGCGTTTTGTGTTAGCTCCAGTTTCATGGGGGTATGGTTATTTTTCAAGTCGTTTTATGACAAGACAGCCTCCCGTGATTGATCTGCCAGTTTTGTGTATTGGAAATTTTACATGTGGCGGTGCGGGTAAAACGCCGGTTGTTATTGCTTTTACAAAAGTGGCTAAAGAACTTGGTTTCGTACCTGGTATTGTATCTCGTGGTTATGGTGGATCAGTTAAAGGGGTACATCTTGTAAATGAAAAATATGATACTCCATATAGTGTTGGAGATGAGGCACTTTTACTTGCACGGCATGCTTTTGTAGCTGTATCACCTAATCGTTATGCAGCGGCACAACGGCTTAAACAAGAGGGATGTAATCTTATTTTAATGGATGACGGATTTCAAAGTCGCCGTTTTTATATGGATTATGCGTTACTCGTTGTTGATGCGATGCGCGGTTTTGGTAATGGAGCTGTCTTTCCAGCAGGACCTTTGCGCGTACCATTAAAAACGCAGTTTTCTTTTATGGATAGTGTTTTATTGATTGGTCACTCCGATGCGCCTGATAATGTCGCTTTTCTTGTTTCGCGTACTGGAAAGCCTTTATATCGTGCTCATCTTAAAGCCAGTGCCTCTGATGAGGTTTCAGGAAAATCATTTTTGGCATTTGCTGGTATTGGCAATCCAGATAAATTTTTTAAATCTATTAAAGAATTGTCTGGTCATGTGGTGCAAACTTACATATATCCAGACCACTATTTTTTCACAGATAAAAATTTAAAAAGCCTTATACAAAAGGCTAAAATGCACAATTTATGGCTAGCAACAACAGCTAAAGATTATACCCGTATACAGGCAATTCACATGCAAAAAGATTTGAAAAATCTTATTATCTTTGATGTGAATGTCGATTTTGTTCAAAAAGACTTCTGTCGTATGGTCCTTGAAGAGGTCATGACCCGCTTTAGAAAACGTTCCCTTGAATTTTCTTGTCTAAAAGGCAAAAGCTAAATTTATAGCTTTCGAGGGGTTATTTTTCTTTTGTTTTTAACAATTGCTTGAGATATGGGTTGCACTCAAGTTCGCGCTGATAGGAGATTTCACAACTAGCATATGCTTCTTGTCGGTGATGATTCCAATATTTTAAATCATCTATAGGGATTTTTTGCCCGCTAACAGCACAAATGGTATAGGTACCATATTCTATAATGTCATATCCGTTATTAGAATAATGAATTTTTGCTTCGCGTTCACCATTGGGAAACATTATAACTCCTTCTTACTTGATACAAGAGATTCAAGAAAAGTGCCATAAAATGTATTATAAAGTCGAGAGTTAATTTTAAAATATTTTTCTTGTAAAAATGATGCAGGGCTTATTTTCTGCCAAAAAGCCGTTCTATATCTGCCAATTTGAGTTCAATATAAGTAGGGCGTCCATGATTACATGTACTTGTATTAGGTATTGCCTCCATTTGTCGTAATAGTGTGTTCATTTCTTCGGGGCGTAAAAGGCGCCCTGACCGTATTGAGCCATGACAGGCCATCGTTGCTGCAACATAATCAAGCATTGCTTTTAAATTATTTGTTGTATCATACTCAGCGGCCTCATCTGCGAGATCTTTTATGAGGGCTTGGACGTTGATCTCTCCTAACATGGAAGGTGTTTCACGCACAACAATTGCTCCTGGTCCAAATGGTTCTATTCCTAATCCAAATTTTTGCAAAGCATCTTTATGCGTTAAAAGGCATGTTGCATCCTCTTCAGAGAGTTCTACAATTTCAGGAATAAGTAATAACTGTGAAGGAAGTGGTTTGGAATAAAGTGCATTTTTGAGTGCTTCATAAACCAATCGTTCGTGAGCTGCATGCTGATCGACAATGATCAAACTATCTTGTGTTTGGGCGATAATATAGTTTTTATGGATTTGTGCTCTGGCCGCTCCTAATGGATAAGATAACTCTTCTGATGAAGATGTCGTGCTTGGAATGTATGCATCCCCACTTGGTGTATTTAAGCCCTCCATAATAGGAGCGGCATCTTCTTTTAAATCAAAAGAGTGAGTACTATCCAATGGTTTTTGGACCATTGAAGCGCTGGTAAAATGATGAGGTTGTGAACTGTAAGAAGAGAACTGGTGCGTGTTCTTAAAACTGCCTAATGGTTGTTGTGCCAATGATTGTTGTGTTTGAAATGCAGCAAGCATTGCTTCAGAACGGGTTGAAGTAGGACGAATACCAGATTGTTGCAATGCTTCACGAATAGCTCCAACAATCAAACCACGAATTAATCCTGGATCACGGAATCGTACATCAGCTTTGGCTGGGTGAACATTAACATCTACCTCAGCAGGTGGGAGGTCAATAAAAAGAATAGCCACAGGATAACGATCTCGTGTCATGACATCAGCATAAGCGCCTCGGATAGCGCCCCATAGAAATTTATCACGCACGGGACGTCCATTAACATAAGCAAATTGATGAAGGCTGTTATTTCGGTTGAAAGATGGCAAACAGGCAAAACCTGTTAAGCGCACCGCTTCGCGTTCAGCATTCAGCGCAATGCTATTAGGGGCGAATTCTTTTCCCATAATCTGCGTAATACGTTGTAATTGTCCTTGAATATTATTTTCTGTAGCAGACAATTCCATAGATGTTCTGTCTAGTCCTGAAAGAGAAAAGCGGATATGTGGAAATGCGATAGCAATTCGCTTAATCATATCGCTAATAGCATTTGTTTCAGCCCGATCAGTTTTCATAAATTTTAATCGTGCCGGCGTGACAAAGAAAAGATCACGAACTTCAACAATTGTTCCAAGATTCGCAGCAGCTGGTTTGGGTCCTACAATTTTTCCTGCAGTAACGGAAATTTCAGCAGCGCTCTCAGCATCTTTTGTTCGTGAAATGAGTTTAAGTTTAGCAACAGAACCAATAGAGGGGAGGGCTTCTCCTCTAAATCCAAGGAAGCAGATATTGTGTACGTCATCGGTAATCTTTGAGGTACAATGGCGAGAAACTGCTAAAGTTAATTGATCTGCAGGAATTCCATAACCATTATCACTCACCTTTATAAAATTTTTTCCACCATTTACTGTAATAATTTCAATGCGTGTTGCACCAGCATCAATAGCGTTTTCAACAAGTTCTTTGACAACATTTGCTGGTCGTTCAATAACTTCACCGGCGGCGATTTGATTAATAATATTTTCGCTAAGATGGCGTATAATCATAATAAATTCTAACAGGAAACTTAAGGGTTCTATAGAAAATTATGATAACATCATTTGCGCGACATTCAAGAATAAGAGAGCATGAGAGGTATTATTTTTACAATACCTCCTATTTTATTTTATGTTAACAAGTCGGTTGGAAAAAACATAAAAATAGTTTTTATCACTTTAAAATAGCTTGCACCAATTTATCATCTAGGTCAAAAAAAGAAACAATGTAAAAAGGGAAGGCAATATATATGGCGCGTATAAGCGGTATTTTAGCAGATAGTGATATACAAGCTTTGATTGAGAATAACTTTCTCAAGGCTCAGTATCCATTTGATAGATCTCAAATACAACCAGCAAGTCTTGATCTTCGTTTAGGGGAGAAAGCTTATCGTATACGTGCTTCTTTTATGCCGGGACCTGATACAAAAGTTTTGGATAAGCTTGAACGGTTAAAGTTGCATGAGTTTGATTTACGAGACGGAGCCGTTTTGGAAACGGGGTGTGTTTATATTGTTCCTCTTTTGGAAAGTTTAGCTTTACCAGAATTCTTATCTGCTGTTGCCAATCCCAAAAGTTCTACAGGACGATTAGATATTTTTACACGTGTCATTACGGATAATGCTCAGGAATTTGATAAAATTTGTGCTGGTTATCATGGTCCACTTTATTTGGAAATTAGTCCACGCACATTTCCAATTTTGGTGCATACAGGCTCACATTTATCACAGCTTCGGTTTAGAAAAGGGCAAAGTTATTTAAATGAAATAGAGTTGCACACTTTGCAAAGGCAAGAAACACTGATATCGGATGATTTTCCTAATATTAGTGTTGGTGGTATTGGTCTTTCCATTAATTTAAAGGGAGACGAAAACGGGCTTATAGGTTATCGTGGTAAACATCATACAAGTGTTATTGATATTGATAAACGTGCCGTTGCCCACGTTTTAGATTTTTGGGAACCTCTTTTTGATCGTGGTCAAAGGGAGTTGGTTCTTGATCCTGATGAATTTTACATTTTAGTTTCACAAGAGTCTGTTCATGTGCCTCCGCTTTATGCCGCAGAAATGACACCTTTTGATCCTTTAGTTGGCGAGTTTAGGGTGCATTATGCAGGCTTTTTTGATCCAGGATTTGGGCATAAGGAGGCGGGTGGAAAAGGAGCAAGAGCGGTTTTAGAAGTGCGGAGCCATGAAGTTCCTTTTATCTTAGAGCATGGTCAAATTATTGGCCGTTTGGTCTATGAGCATATGCTTAATCGACCATCAACCCTTTATGGACATGATGTTGGATCACATTATCAAGCACAGGGTTTAAAGTTGTCCAAGCATTTTAAATGAGTTGGGAACCACGAATTTTGATAACATGTATGCAGAAAGCGTATTTTAGATAAAAAAAATTTTGTGCTTCGCAAAACCGGTGTCATGCATTCTATTTTTAATTTCCAAGGTTATTTCATCTCTTGCATTTGAGAGGGTATGAGAGGCATTTTTACTTCTTTTTTCAAGAGGTTCTATCTATACGAACTCCCTTTATGATGTGCAAAAGAATAGTTTTGATTATTTCATCATGACAAAATTTACTATATTCAATATGTTATTCATATTTATTATTATAATAAATCAATAGGTTAATAAAATTCAATATAACAGTAGCTACTCACTTTTCAAAGTAAATATGCGAGATTGGATGCTGCAATTGACTCAATTTTTCTAGAGTGTAATAACCAGTATATTTTATTCCGTATAAAAATTATCCTTAAGAGTTAATAAATAAGTTTTCACTCCAGTTTAGTAACAATTATTTTCAATAAACATTGTTCTAATTTTAGTAACTCATTTATAGCCTCAAGATATAATATTGCTAGAAAATTATTCAATTAAATATGAAGAGTTTCTATTGGTATGAACATTAAAAGTTTTTATGCTTTATGTGAATTAGGCACTATGCATGAATAAGTAACAGATCTCAGTTTTGAATATTGATATAAGAAGATTTCTGCATGTATGCGACAGCTTTATTTCCAGTATTAATAAAGGATTTTTTCATCTTTTGGGGGAGATTATGGTTTATACTTAATGACACTCTATATTCTTAAAACTGATAATGTAAGGACCTTTGGAGGGAGAAGCAACTTTAAATTATAACTAATTAAGCTACGGAGCAATCGCTTTCGAAGAGGGATTACTTTAAAGAGAGTATAACATTTTAATTGCACATGAAGAATATATGAGTAGATACGTTATTAATGATACTTCATACTGTGAGATTTTAAATTTGGATAAGAGCAATAAAGACGTTGTTTTTATCAATTAGTTTTTTTAGAAAGTTGCAGTCTCTGTTGCTTCTATCTATTCAATAGAGTGTTTTGGGAGAATAGCGAATAGGTAGGTACATGGATTCGCTTTTATGCGTTTTTAGGATGTCTTCTCTTTTCATTTAGGAACAATGGTGCCATCAATGATTATTTCTTCAACACTTGATTATCGTAAGGCAGCAAAGCGTCGTCTTCCTCCCTTTCTTTTTCACTATATTGATGGTGGGGCTTATGCTGAAGAAACGATGCGACGCAACTGTAAAGATCTTCAAGCTCTTGCACTGCGTCAAAGGATTCTAAGGCAAGTTGGTGAAGTTGATCTTTCAATCAAACTTTTTGATCAGACACTTGATTTACCGATTGTACTTGCACCTGTTGGTCTAACGGGCATGTATACACGTCGTGGAGAGGTAAAAGCAGCGCGTGCCGCAGCGGCAAAAGGGATTCCTTTTACTCTATCCTCTGTTTCAGTTTGTCCCATTGCGGAAGTGCAAGAAGCGGTTGGAGGTGCATTTTGGTTTCAACTTTATGTTCTCAAAGATCGCGGTTTCATGCGTGATGCACTAGAACGGGC
Source organism: Bartonella sp. MM97QHHN (assembly GCF_042194285.1). NCBI lineage: Bacteria > Pseudomonadati > Pseudomonadota > Alphaproteobacteria > Hyphomicrobiales > Bartonellaceae > Bartonella > Bartonella sp. MM97QHHN. The sequence continues at coordinate 23,352 of NZ_JBHIMS010000028.1, forward strand.
TTGGTTAGCTGGTGTACGCACGTTGGTTTTTACAGTTGATATGCCAGTTCCTGGTGCACGTTATCGTGATGCGCATTCGGGGATGTCTGGTCCTTATGCTGGATTACGTCGTTTTTTACAAGCGTTTACTCATCCATATTGGGCTTGGAACGTTGGTGTTATGGGGCGCCCCCATGATCTTGGAAATGTCTCCACTTATCTCAAAAAGAAAATTGCATTGGATGATTACGTTGGTTGGCTTGGTGCAAATTTCGATCCATCAATTGGTTGGCATGATTTACAATGGATTCGCGATTTTTGGAAAGGAAAAATGATTTTGAAAGGTATTCTTGATCCAGAAGATGCACGAGAAGCAGTAAAATTTGGTGCGGATGGTATTGTTGTTTCTAATCACGGCGGACGTCAGCTTGATGGTGTATTATCAACAACACGAGCATTGCCTGCAATTGCGGATGCTGTAAAGGATCATTTGACTATTTTAGCGGACTCAGGTGTTCGTTCTGGTCTTGATGTTGTACGCATGATAGCACAAGGTGCGGATGCTGTTATGATTGGCCGTGCTTTTGTTTATGCGCTTGCAGCAGCAGGTAAGAAAGGTGTTATGCATCTCCTTGATCTTTTTGCCAATGAAATGCGGGTAGCTATGACACTGACCGGTACTCAGACAATCAAAGATATTACACGCAAGAGTTTAGTAAATATAGATGTTTTTAAGCAATGAAAGCAATATGTTATACTGCTTTCAGAAAAAGAAAGTCTTTTTATAGAGGAGCATAATTATATATTTTACAAATATGTTGACAGTTAAATTTAAATAGAAAAGATCAAAAAGCTCCTCTATAAAAACACAGAAAATACTCAGTAACTAAAATAATACTCCGTAAATACAATAATACTTAACGCAAAAATATTAATAATAATAAACACAAAAAAAACACTAATAACATTGCATACATCTTTTACTTATTTTATTAAAATCTCATTCTACGGATAAAAAGGAACAAGCGCTGATATTAAAGGTAAAACAACTGTTGATATAGAAAAAATAGCTATAAATAATGCTGTGAGCATTTTTCCCTCCTATATATAAAATATAATATGTTAATTACTTCTTTCCCACATTAGCATAAAACGTAAATTTATAAGCTTCATTTAGTTTTATTTTAATATATATAATATTAATTATTATATATAAATAAAATTATTAAAAATGTCAATATGTATTTATTGAAAGATATAATTATAATAAAAAATTGATCTAATAAATAATATTCCTATAATCTATATATTATTTATATTAATTTTATTTGGTAATATATTATATGGATATGATATTTTTTTATGGAGTACATTTTTAAGCAATGAAAAAAATACCCATACTATCTTTAAAAAAGCTCGTTTACTGAGAGCAAAACTGCGTGAATTAATGTGCTTTTCTTTCTTATTTTCTTGCATCATCAATGATTTATGATGTTTTTGAACTGGCGAGTATATTAGGAAGCAGTTGAATATTTTTTGTATAGTATGTCGTTTCTAACACTATTTATGCGTTCTCGATTGATTTTATAACTTGTTAAAATATCCAGTTCGTTTTTATTGCAGATGGGGATGGTGGGGGGGCCTAATGATACAAATTGGCATAGAATGTTTTGTTCTATAAGCGATTTAACAATTGCATCTCCAAGCTTCTCCTTTGATACTATGCTCTTCATAGACAACAACAGATTGGTGAGATTGGCATAACTCTAGCACTGATCTATTATCTCAAAGTTGAATGGTTGGCACACTTGTAAGCGTTGGGATAACTTCATGTTTTTTGAAGCTCTTTAGCAACATCAAGACAAATCTGAACAGTTTCTTCAGTAGCAAGTAAGAGAACATCTTTTCCTTTTTTAAACAGAAGTTTTGCTGATATCAATTTTTGAAGTATTTTTATGAATATTCATAACAGCACGCTTTCCTAAACCTATATAAATAGGTACAAGATTACTCAGAGTAGAAAGAATTACAGTTTCCATTTGATCGAATTTCTACTCGTAAGTAATTGGATAATATTTACTTTATCGCTGAATAAAAAAGAAAAGTTTTTCTCTCTTTAAATAGAGGATGGATTGTCATCTAGCCAATAGGGATAGTTTGCGAGAAATTTGTTCGATGCAAAACGACTTAATATTGCAGTTACTTTGTATCATTTGAAGCTGTGAAAAGAAGGCTAAGATAGATGAAAGAATGTAAAAAATGATGGATACATTTTAAGATAAAAAATTATAATTTTGTTAATTCTACACCAGTTGCTGCCGATATTGGTGGCAAAAGAAATTTGATCAAAAAATATCAAAATTATTTGAGAACATTCCTCATGGCATGTAGATTAAACCTTTTTGTTGGTATGGGTGAGATTTTCTTTGAGCAGAAATTGATTCTATCCCCTGAAATCAGCAATAATCTCTCAGGTTATGTCGTAAACTTTTTAGGGATGTTACAACGCCACTATTGTCCTTTTATGAAAAAATTAGCATTTCAGATGAGCAGTTGTGAGGAATTTCAACGTTTAATACAGCAAGATCCAGAAACTCTCACGGATTTAGAACGGGCTTCAAGATTTTTATATTTACAGCGATTAAGTTTTAGAGGGAATGTAAATCGTACGATGAGAGTAGAAAACCATCGTAGCGCGCGGGGGGCTTAAGCCTTTCCAATTTGAATGCGTGCTAAAACTTATTTTCCACTGTTTAGCAGGTGTTAGCATTGAACATTTAGACTAGTCTGATTTTATTGTGCGTTATGATCGCCTAAAAATCTTGTTTTATCTTTCACCACTTTAATTGTGGTTTTGAAGGTTATTAAAGAAAGGATTTTTATAAGCGGGAGGATTATCAGCCGATGTCTAAGCTGCTTGCATAATAAGAGGGAGTTTTTTGTCTTTAAACAATATGCTAGAAATTCAAAAAACTTTAGTTAACTTTATAAAAGAGGTTACACTATCTTATACAGACTGCTCTGCAAATAACACAATTGCTGGTAAGGAATGGGGCATCACCAATTTTGATTTCTAAAAAAGAAACAATACGTATTAAATAGTCTTTAACTTTGCAGACTTTTTGAGAATCCTTTCAGAATCTTTTGAAAAAAGTGAACTGATAGAAGATATTTCTATCAAAATATAAAAACAGTACGATATGTAGGCAATCTGGGCTTTAGAAACAAGAATCAAAGCGTATAAAGATGCATAGAAGTGAGATTGAGACATATCATTTTTATGATTCAATAAAAAATAAAAATTAAAGAAAAAATTTTATATCAAAAATTTAAGGTGGTTTAAAAGGTGGACGGGCAATGCATGGAAGGATGAGCGAGAAGGTAAATTAGGGGAAAGCGATTTATAGATTATCAGTATCTTTGTAAAAGTATCTTCTCAAGATAAATATTGTGATGAAATAGATTGTAGTTGAATGTTCGAAAAGATAATACGCACTCTTAACTTTTCCGTTATACACATCACAATAAAAGCCGTGAAAAGCACGGTCTTATTACAAACTTTCTCTAAAAGCAGTACATGAGTTTGCAAGATATTACAGTAATATTTTAAAAGAAGGATTTTATTTCAGGAAAAAATTATCTTAAAATAGTAAAGCAATATTCTTCAAGAAATTGCTAGGCGACTTTTGAAAGTAAAAAAGCTAAGTTAAAAAATAAAAGCAAAAATGGTTGTTGGTTTTCTCAACTGGAGTTGCATGTCATTTCCCACATAGGGAATTTACCTATAGAAAAATTAACAGCCAAGATCATTCACAATGTTTTCCCGCCACTTTAGCATGAAAAAGCAGATATAGTGCGAAAGTATTTGCCTTATCGTCAACATCATTATTATAATTAGGAAGCTGAAACAACATCATTTACAAATCACATAAAAGCCTTACCATTATTCATTATATAGCTCCGTAGATTGCTTTTCTTCAAGCATGCCAGCCCCTAGATGTTATTTTTGTTGAAAACAGAACCTTTGTGTATGATCAGTTCTTTGAACGACGATAGTAGTGCAATCCATAAAATCTTTTCTCATCTTCTTTTGATAGGATAACAAAGATGTCCTTAGAATACATCAATAGACTCAATCATTTTACACAAACATAATCTGTTGAATCCTTTAGTTTCAATTCAGACATCTCAGTCATTCTAATTAAATCTAATCGACCACCAGAGTGTTTTAATCCTTTAAGTGCTTTTACTTTTAATCTGAATGTATCCACCTCTTTCAAATCTTTTCATTGATTGATGTTTCAGAGGAATTATATTTTTATCACTTTATTTTCCGTTTATCTCTCCAACCACATAAACGTTCACCTTGTTTGTTATGTTTTAAAATATCTCTCGCCAAATTTGAACTAATGACATTGATATCTTGTCGATTCAAATAAATTGGAAGCCATCCAATACAAGAAGTTCGTTCATTCGTCGCGCAACCAGCTAGAAAGCTTAGTGCGCACATCAGCATCACTTTTCTTATTAATTTCATTTTCTACCTCAAGCCGTGTTGTCGCTATCTTGAAATCTTCTTTTGTTTGCTTTTGCTTCTCAACTTTTTTCCCAAGAAAAAAGGCTTTGACTAAAGCTATAAGAAAAGCTGCTATGAGCGCTGACGTCATTGTCAGATATTTTTTTATCCATAAAATCATAGGCGGTGTTCCTGAAAACGTTTAGCAATGTATATCATAGCCGTACAAGCAGCTAAAACCATAATGCCTGCTAGAACCCATTGAACAGGACCATTTCCTGCAAAAAGACCTCCAAGCCCTGAAAAAGAACCTATGATTGGTGCAAGAGCTTCTACTTTGCAAATACCTGTTACGCCTTCTGGTTCTACTACATGATAATTGGGGGCAACATGAGCTCCTTTTGCCCACAAACCTGCTTCGGTTGCTCGGCGATTGACAAGACCTTGGATACGTTTTCCTCCTACTCTTGTCCATTTTTGCAATTCGGTTGGTATCGCTTCATATTCACCTTTATTAAGCTTTTTTAAAAGTGTAGAATTGCGAAATGCTGTGATTCCTACATTATAGCAAAATGATACTAATGCCGCGAATTGTTCATCGTTTAAAGGAACGGTAACGGTTTTTTCAACAACAGCTTCATACTCCCTCAAGTCCTGACAAAGGATTTTTTCAGCTTCTTTTTCCGTAATTTGCATGTCTTTGTGGACGCTTGGGGCACCAGCAGCACTTGTATGTCCATAACCAATTGTCCAGACACCACCAGAATCTTCATAAGCTGATAAACGTAAGCCTTCCAATTGCTTAATCAATACAAGCCCTTCTTTTGATATTTTTCGCATTATTTTTACCTATAAAAAACTACACAAAGCAGGATATGAATTAAAAACTTACATCTACTCATTTTTAAGAACAGAACAGCGAAAGGGCATAATAAATTCAAAACATCCATAGTGGATTATTTTAAGATCCATATCATTTTTTTGAATAAAGATTATGCTAAATACTATTCATTTTGCAGCAATTGATCTCCATCTAAAGACAATAACTTTATAATAATTCCATTTATAATCAGATAGATTTCACTCATAAACCAGTTGATCTAGAATGATTTAGAAGAACTTTACTTCAAAAAACTTCAATAATTCCAATGACAAAAAGCACTTTTAACAAAAAATAAGAGACATAATAATTAATGAAATAATTAGGTGTTGATTTTTAAGTAATTTCAAAATTCATAAATTGCACCACAGAATTTTTTTATAAAAACAAAAAAACATTATAATTTAATATTATACATCTAAAATTTATCTTAGAATCAATAAAGCATATACATAACGTGTTATACATATTTAATAAAAAAATCTATAGTTAATTTAATTATTCTTTGTTTTTTCTCCTAATTGCTTAATTTCATTAAAAAATATCTTTATGAAGGATTTCAAATAAACTGTTACATAAAAAACATAATGGATATTTCCCCTCTCTTGCAGTCTGTTTCCAAATGAAACAATATATTAGTGGAGCATATTCAATATATAGACCAATGATATTTGATAGTTTTTTTAAGAATATTGTACTGTAATAAATTTGAACAAGTAGTTCAGTTTCATATATTTTCTTTTTCATATGAAGCATTTGGTGGGGCGTTCGGGTCCAATGGTATCATCTTTGTCTGGTGTTGTATTGGCTACGTTTCCAGCAGCCTCTTAAACAAATCAATCAAGCTATTGAAATATTTTTAGAGGCAATAGCACAAGAGACACAAAAGATTTTGACAAAAGGCTGCTTGAAAATATAGGAATCTCTCTCCTCCTAGCATCCCAGCCCATTTACATAACATAAAAAATAAAAAGGCAATGAGATGATATTTGATGATGGCAATAGATATGTAATAATACGTGAGTGTGCACAGCTTTTTATTATATCCACAACAACGATTCGCCATTAGATGCTTCAGGGGGGGCCGGAGCCATATAAGCTAGGGAGAGCAGTGAGGTGGAGAAAGAAAGAGACTTTAGCATTTATTCCAGAGAAAAATACGGAGCAAATAACAACAGATTAGATAAAATCGTATAAACCCTAGAAGGTAATCTTCAAACAGATAATTAAATAAAAAATATATATATTTCAATACATTAAAACAAAAGGTGGTGCCGGATGCCGGCAAGCAGGGGCTTAGCAATAAGATTCAAAGTATATAAAGATGTGTAAGGGCGTATTGATGTCTATAGCTTTTTATGATTCAATAAAAAATTAAGTATTAAAGAAAAAATCTCAAATCAGAAATTAAAGGTGGTCTAAAAGGTGGACCCAAAAAGGTGGACGAG
>NZ_JBHIMS010000089.1:0-48241 GCF_042194285.1 Bartonella sp. MM97QHHN
CTATTGGAGAAGAAACATTCATTTGTGGTAAACGCGGGAAAAAAATACCCAAAAAAAGCTTCGGAATTACATTTTATAATGCTTGTACCCAAGCAGGTATCAAAAAATCAGCGCATGGCTTAAGAAAATTAGCAGCAACACGCGCAGCTAACTCTGGTGCAACAGTATCACAATTGAAAGCACTCTTTGGCTGGACAAATGACAGTATGGCATCTCTTTATACCAAGAGCGCAGATCGCAAAAAACTCTCCCTTGAATCGATACAAAAGCTCCAAAAAAGTTAGGGATAGAGATAAAAAAACATAATAGAATCAATAAGCACCTAATCCCTTACTACAAATATAACTTTTTGATTTAATTATTATTTGTTACCGTTGCTTAAAATTATAAAGTTTAAGTGCATAGAAACAAATAACAAGCCAAGCAATCCAAATAACACCTATAATTAAAACTGGTCGTGTCTCATCAAAGTACCATAGGAGAATAAAAATAAAAACCATAAATAAAATAGAAAAAATCGATCCTATTGGCCAAAATGGAATGGGAAATTTTAAACCATTCTGAGCTTCTTTAGGCATCTTAATTCGCATAAAAAATTGTGAAAGTAGAATCATCATCCAAACAAAAACTGTCGCAAATGTTGCCATTGCAGCAATAAGAAAAAAAAGCTTTTCATGATAAAAATAATTAAGGACAGCACCAAGAAGAAAAATACCAAAGATCATCAAAATAACAAAAACTGGTATACCGTTTTTTGATAAATATTGAAACTTTTTTAAAGCATAACCTTCCTGCGATAAACCATGGATCATACGACAAGCACCATACATTCCACTATTCATTGCTGAAATAGCCGCTGTAACAACAACAATATTTAAAATATTTGCTGCATATGAAATCCCAAGATTTTCAAAAATGGATACAAAAGGGCTATCCATGAGACCAATCTCATTCCAAGGATAAAGAGACATTAAAATAGCTAACGTCATGACGTAAAAAAGCAAAATACGAACTGGAGTAGAATTAATTGCCTTTGAAATCGTTTGATGAGGGTTTTGAACTTCCATGACTGCCATGCCAATGATTTCTATGCCACCAAAAGCAAAAACAACAACACTAAAGCAAGCTAAAAAACCAAACCAACCATTGGGAAAAAGTCCACCATTTTTCCATAAATTATGAACAGTAACGGTAGAAAAATCTGTACCTTCACCCCACCCCCAAAAAATAATTGCTATTCCTAAAATAATCATCGCAATGATAGCGATAACTTTAATAGAAGATAGCCAAAACTCTAGTTCACCATAGACTTCTACAGCAGCTAAATTAATACCTGTGATGATTAATGTAATACTCAGTGCCCATACCCAAGGAGCAACATCAGGATACCAAAACCCCATATAAGTCGCAAAAGCTGTAATATCAGCCAAACCAACAAGAATCATCTCAAATACATATGTCCATCCCGTTAAAAAACCTGCTAATGGTGATATGTAATTTGCCGCATAACGAGCAAAAGAACCAGGCAATGGATTATGAAGTATCATCTCTCCTAGAGCCCGCATAACCATAAAAATAGCTAAACCAGCAATACAATAGGCAATCAAAACACTGGGACCCGCAAGCTTAATTGCCTGTGCAGACCCATAAAAAAGACCTGTTCCAATAGCAGAACCAAGAGCTAAAAAAATAACTTGGCGCTTACTCATCCCTCTTTTCAGTTCATTTATTGCCATTTCTTTCCTTACTTTTTGAAATGCTGACAATCCACACCACGATAACAGCTCTATGAGAAATAAAGCCTCATGTTTCTTTCACAAATATATTTCAAAAAACATCGAAGACCAGCCAGTCCAACACTTTGCTCTAAACAATGAAAAAATACTTTTATTGCGAATTATTCAGCTTTTATAGCCTGCAATTTCGTATTATTTTATTCAAATAAAGTGATAATGAATTTTTTCATAATTGTCATTTAATTCATTTCGTATTCTCTAGTTTTTTTACAGAGAAAATTAACCTTAATGTAATCTAAACTTTAGGCTTCTATTTCGGTGCACTGAAATAGAAGCCTAAAAATTCATAACAAACACATTAACTATGCATACAATTAATTTTTTGTTACTTTAAGCAAACTTTCTTTGAGCCCATAAAACAAACTTTTTACGCCAATTGAATAGCTCAATTAATGATAATACGAATCTCGCAAGTTTTCAAAAGCATGAGAAAATCTATCTACAACCCATCTTTTAAGGACTCCAGCTGCCTTAACGACAAGCTTTCCAATGAAAAAAAAATATACGATAAAAAGAGCATCTTTGATTATTGGTCCGATGATAGCGTTCTCATTACCTCTGGGAATTTGCCCTGAGATAGCAATAAAATCTTTGTTTTTCGCTGAAATAAGAGGCTCTTTCTCTTGAGCCACTATCATAATGAAAACTTCCTCTGGAAAGCTAGCTCTCCTAAAATTTGCATGAATCTCAAGAATTTGAGAGAAAAAAAGAAGTGTTATTAAAACACATAATTTAGCACTTTTAAACATTCTTTTCTCCTTTTTTATTTTAAATATCAAAAATGAACTATAAAATTCATAAAGTATTAAAAATAAGAAGAATATAAAATAAAAATTTTATTTTTACTTGATACAATAGATATATCATAATTTATATTTATAAAAATACAATATCACGAATATATAATTCGTATATATTATTTAACTTATATTAAAATTTCTGATATAAATCAGAAAATATAGGTGCTTTAATTTTATAGTTTATATAAAATAACAAAATATCTAGTTAACTACAAAAATCAGATATATACAGTAATAAATATATAATTTATTAAATAATTCAAATATAGTATTGCTCCTCTATATTTTCATATGAGGAAGTTTCAAAATTCAATATCCCCCCTTCAGCATTGACCTTAAAACAAATACTATTGAAAACTTAATGAAGGAAAAATTGTTTCTGGTAAAACAGATAATAAGTGCCCTTCACGCACAAGTATATGTGCTTGATGAAGATCTGGAGCCAGATAGCGATCTTCCTTAAGAGAAGCAACATTTTTTCGTAGACATTCCATAACAGATTGCAAAAAAGTACTTGTTTTTAAAGGTGCACGATATTCAATTCCTTGTGCTGCAACAAGCGTTTCAATGCCAATAAGTGTAAAAAGATTTTCGCTCATTACCAATAACCGACGCGCTCCATGGCAAGCCATTGAAACATGATCTTCTTGATTGGCAGAAGTTGGGGTTGAATCAACGGAAGCAGGATGGGCCATTTGCTTATTTTCAGACATTAAAGCTGCCGCTGTTACTTCAGCAATCATAAAACCTGAATTAAGACCCGCATTATGTGCTAAAAAGGCTGGAAGTCCATAAGAAACTGCTGGATCAACCATAAGAGCAATACGCCGTTGAGAAATAGATCCTATTTCACATAAAGCAAGAGCAATCTGATCAGCAGCAAACGCTACAGGTTCAGCATGAAAATTCCCACCTGATACAACTTCACCATTCCTTAAAATCAATGGATTATCTGTAACAGCATTTGCTTCAATAATCAGTGTTTTTGCTGCTGCCAGCAAAATATCAAAACATGCCCCCATGACCTGTGGCTGGCAACGTATACAATAAGGATCTTGTACACGCTCATCCCCCCGTAAATGTGCTGCACGAATTTCTGAATCCTCTACAAGCTTTTCTAATGTTTTCGATACAGCAATCTGCCCATAATGTCCTCGTAAAATATGGATATCAGGATGAAATGGCGCCGTTGATCCCATGATAGCATCTGTCGTCAAAGCCCCTGCCAACAATCCACCACACAATGCCCGATAACCTCGAAAAAGACCAGCAAGTGCAAGGGCTGTTGATGTTTGAGTCCCATTAATAAGAGCTAGACCTTCCTTTGCCTCTAAAATAATAGGGGACAATCCCGCTTTCTCTAATGCAACCGCCCCACTCATACGAATATTTTGAAAAAATGCTTCCCCTTCTCCCATCATAACAGCCGCCATGTGAGCAAGTGGAGCTAGATCACCTGAAGCACCAACAGATCCTTTTTCAGGGATGACAGGAATGACGCCCTTTGCAAGCATATTTTCCAGCAAATTTACTAATTCTAGACGAACTCCTGAAGCCCCTCTTCCTAAAGAGATAAGCTTTAAGCTCATTATCAAACGCACAATATTTTCAGCTAAAGGCTCTCCTACCCCACAACAATGGGACAAAATAAGGTTTCTCTGTAAAACAGCTACATCGTCCGCATCAATTTTAATGGAAGCCAACTTCCCAAAACCAGTATTAATACCGTACACAGGCTCACTTCCAGCAGCAATTTCAGCAATGCGCTGAGCCCCTTTCTTGATAGCTAAATGCGTGTCATTATGAAGTTTACTCACTTCACCATTAAAATAAATAGCTGCAAGTTCACTAAGCGTCACTTCGCTCGGTTTCAGTATAATAGTCATAATTTACTTTCTTTTTTTATCAAAGTATAATGTTTAGCATTATTGATCCTTCTATAAAACAAAAAAACTATAACGACTCTTTAAAACGAGAATGCTTTCTTAAAGACATTCCTTACAGTGGAGTCATTATTCAAAAGTAGAATAGTTTACGATAAATAAAAATGAAATATTGACAAGCTCAACCAAGGTCATGGATTTCAAAAATAGACAACACATTAATTTATAATCATGATCTAGCATTATTAATATTAAATGAGAGAGCGGAATATCTTAAGATTCTTTCATTCCAAATCTGTGTATGTTGAATCAATCAAAACCATTCGCTTGCACGTCATAAGCGAGATTGTCGTATGGATAAAACTGTACAAAAAAGGACTAAAAACTCCTCTTATAAACCATGTCAAGGGCTGTCACAACATTGGAAAATGACAAAGTGTGTGATGGTGCAGGCTTATTCTTTTATGAAGCGTAAAGATGGAGAACTCAATGGATTTATCATCAAGCTATTCCTACTAAACTTATAAAAACCTTAAATAGATAGCTGCCACAATCTATCATGATTGCAAAAATTAAACTCTATAGAAAATTAAAAAACTTATTCAACACATCACAACAGAGAAAAAATTGAGCTTATTTGCCACTTCTAAAATTGTATTTAAAGCGCCAGATTAAACCTTGAAAAACACATCTTCAATAAAACCACATAAGACTCGGACTAACCCGTTATTTAAAATAGAAAATAAAAGAAGTTTTCTTATATCAAAAAAAAATTAATTAATATATTGTTTTTATATTATATCTTCTAAAAAGAGAAATGCTTCATATAGCATATTTATATTTTACTTTTTGTTATATTCAATCTGAATTTAGAGATAAATTCAAAATGAGTTGTTTTTTAAAGGTTCTTCCAAGCCATTACCTTTTTTACTACAAATTTCTGATTATGATAATTTTTTGTACTTTTTCAGTTATTTTTGTCAAAATTTATTAAAAACACTCTCATTTAATAATAAAAAGCAATCATAAAAACAAAGAATTATCAAACATTTCTATTCAATCTACCTCTTTCCATTTTATAAAATAATCTGTTGTTAAACTGCAGTAAAGAAAGCGCTTCGATGCTATAATGCAGTGCATAAATTTTCTATTTAAACTCTCTCATATTAAATGAACAATGAAAATCAGCGGTAATAAGATGTCAATGTGAATGCTGAAGAAAAAAACTTTCCCCCTCAAAGTCTGCCTTAATAATGCGTTAATTTCCTGAATACCGCCCACTCTGATGTGCTAAAAGAGCAAAAGCAATCATCGATATCGGATTATCCTGCATACATATAGAGCTCACTTCGATACAAAAGCTCCAAATTGCCTTGCACTTCATATTTCTTTATCAATGCGACCAATTGCCGCAAATATTCTTCCCCATAGAAAGCAATAGCGCGTTGCGCTTGCGTTGAAGAGCGGCTCATTCCAATAAAAGCTTCAGATGGGATCATCATCGTCCAATTGTGCGTATGAAAAAAAATCTTTTCTGGATCTACCCCAAAGCCATCACTCATTTCCTGTAAAAAATCAAAATTACGATAATACCGAGAATAGTTCGGACTCATTTTCTCTAACAATGTCTCATAAGCCTCTAGAAATTCGCTATGCTGGAAATCGCGATTATTTTGAATAACCGCCATGACACCATTGACCCGAAGTTGATCTGAAACAGAACAAAGCAACTTAGAACGATCCATCCACTGAAACGCTTGCGCTGCAATGACAAGATCAACCTCGCCAATTTGAGGCAATAGGTCTTCGGCACGGCCCTGATACCACTGCACCGTAGGAATTTTTTTTCGCCCCTGCTTAATCATATCTGCCGATACATCGATAGCATGATATTGGTGCTCATTTCCTAAAAATTTAACAATTCCCTCTAATGCGATGCCTGTCCCAGCACCCACATCCACAATGGACAAATGCTTTTTGTTCTTAAAAGGATGAAGCATGGTTTTAAATAAAGTAAGGGGATAGCGAGGACGATAACGATCATAATCATTAGCCAATCCATCAAACTTTTCACTTTGCCGCTGAACACTTTCTATCATAGGACTTTCACCCTCCTTCTCAATTACTACCATACATAATAAAAAAGCCTTTTTTATCCAATGTATTAAAACTTCTAAAGGAGGAAAATAAGAACTGCCCTGACCTTCTATCTTTCCATAAGATTGATACTTACATTTTTCTCTTTTCCAATTGTTATCTGCACGTTGCGAAATCCAAACTCCTACAAAAATAATATAATTTTCTGTAATAATAATTGATATAAATATTATTGATCTTTTATAAGATGACATCTATATTACTATTATTATTTTAATATCAACAAGTCACTTAAGCGTACCTAAAACGCATAGAGATGTCAATTTATTGATAAATACGCCTGTTTATAAAGTTCAAAATACTTTCCACCAAGAAAATAAACCCTATATAATACATAAAATATCTGTGGAGACATCTTTATGTTAAATGTACAAACTTCTTCAATGTTTAAAATATTAAAAAAATTTCCAATCGTGATTTTTTTGGCATGGTTAGTGCCATTTTTAAGTGGGTGCGGATTTAATACGATACCAACAAATGAAGAAAAAGCACATGCAGCATGGAGTGAAGTGCTCAATCAATATCAACGTCGTACAGATCTCATTCCCAATCTTGTAGAAACAGTTAAAGCTTACGCAGCTCATGAACAAAGCGTTTTCACAAATGTAATTGAAGCACGCGCCAAAGCAACGCAAGTCAACATTAATGCAGATATGTTGAATAATCCAGAAGTTATGCAGCAATATCTCAAAAATCAAGCAAATTTATCAAGTGCACTTTCGCGGCTTATGGCTGTTGTTGAAAACTATCCGGATCTTAAAGCAAACCAAAACTTTCTTGCTCTTCAATCACAATTAGAAGGAACAGAAAACCGTATTTCCGTTGCGCGCCGCGATTATATTGAAACAGTACGTGCCTACAATACTGCACTCAAAACAATGCCGACGATGATTTGGGCAAAATTATGGTTTCGTGATGCTAAACCTATGCCAACTTTTACCATCGATACTGATAGCCAACAAACACCAAAGGTTAATTTTAATTAATGAAATCATTTCGATACTCTTTGCAACGTATTGTATTTCCAAAATTATGGGCTTTTATCTGCTCTCTGTATTTAGTTGCTGCATTGGGAAGTATCGCTTGTTCGCAAATAAAATTTCCTCATTTAACAGGTTATGTTAATGATGTGGCTCATTTGCTCGATAATGCAACCAAGGAAGACTTGACAAAAAAACTGGCAGCACTCGAAGAGAAAACGGGAGATCAAATTGTTCTTGTGACACTCCCTACTCTTTCTGGCAATGATATAGAAACATACAGCAATTCTCTTTTTCGTACATGGGGATTAGGCCAAAAGAAGATCAATAATGGTGTATTACTGGTCATTGCACCGAATGAACGCACAGCACGTATCGAAGTAGGATATGGTTTGGAAGGAGAGCTAACAGATGCTCTTTCCTCTGTCATTATTAATAGCTTCATGATTCCTAATTTTCGTGAAGGAAATTATCAAAAAGGAATTGCTGAAGCAGTTGATGCAATTATCAAAGTTATTACAGAAAGTGATTCTGATTTTACTTTTCGCATCAAAGAAAAAGCTAAAATCGTTGAAGAACAACGTAAACAAGCTGAAAAAGAAGAAATAATTATAAATACAATCATGTTTCTCATTCTCTTTATAGTCGTTGGTTTGCCCATTCTTGCAATGATTTTTGGTAAAAAAGTGGGTCCACAAAAGTATCTCTGGCTGGGGATCATCTTCACACCTTGGTTTCTTAACTTAAGTGCCGGTGGCAGATATCCTGGTGGAAGGTTCGGTGGTCCTCGAGGTGGAGGGGGATTTAGGGGTGGTGGTGGATCATCAGGTGGTGGTGGTGCAACAGGAAGATGGTAAAAGGAACGTGGATTTTTAAGCGTAGCAAATCTTCTTAAGATAAAATTTATGAACGTATTCTCTTTTATTCAACAATTCTATACCTTACTCTGTAATCACTTTTATTGATTACAAAATAAACTCAAACATCAAGATAAATATTACCAATGACATTTGAATTGAAACATACGGATCGTAATCACTTATCACATCATTTTAATGCAATTCTAGGAAATCCACCCGTTGAATGGAAGATAAGTGATCATCTAGTTGAGTATCCTGAAGCTCTGCGTTATATGCAAGAACGTGTAGAAAAAATTCTTGCAAAAACCGCGCATGAACAAGTTTGGCTTCTTGAACACCCTTCCCTTTATACAGCGGGAACGAGTGCAAATAAAAAAGATCTTTTAGCGCCTAATTTATTCCCTGTTTATGAAGCAGGACGTGGAGGTGAATTTACATATCACGGTCCAGGACAGCGTATTGCTTATATCATGCTTGATCTTAAACGCCGAAAACAAGACATTCGTGCTTTCATTAGTGCATTAGAAGAATGGATCATACAGATGCTTGCCAACTTTAATATTAAAGGCGAACGCAGAGAAGATCGCGTTGGTGTCTGGGTTAAACAGTCTCATTGCCCATCAAAACAAAATGATCTTTCTTCCGAAGATAAAATTGCAGCTATTGGCATTCGAGTGCGCAAATGGATAAGTTTTCATGGAGTTTCTATCAATGTTAATCCTAACTTAGCCCATTATTCAGGAATTGTTCCTTGTGGAATTACAAACCACGGTGTAACAAGCTTTCTTAATCTCGGTTGCCATGTAGCAATACATGATGTTGATATTGCTCTCAAACACGCTTTTGAACAAATTTTTGGCCCAACAATCGATGTTTCCTAAGTGCATTGATTTTTAAATAAAAAACAGGCATAAAATTATTTTAATAATATTTGATTTTATGAGGTGGATAGTTAAACGCTATGAGCGATAACAAAAAGGATCTTTTTAGTGTTTTAAATAAAGCCCAATCTCGGGTAAATACAAAAGAAAACACTCTGCAGTCTCCAATGAAATCAAACGCGATGATTTCAAGAAAAAGTGCAAAAGATACGCAAGAAGATGACTATAATGCCCTCTCTATTCGAGTTCTTGAGGGTTTAGAGCCTGTACGTTTACGCCCTGGAATGTATATTGGTGGAACAGACAGTAAAGCGCTTCATCATTTATTTTCCGAAATTATTGATAACGCGATGGATGAAGCTGTTGCGGGTTATGCAGATTCTATTGAGGTCTCATTAGATAGGAACGGTTATATAACCGTTACAGATAATGGACGCGGTATTCCTGTTGAAAATCATCCTCAAATGCCTGAGAAATCGACTCTTGAAGTTATTATGACACAACTCCACTCAGGGGGAAAATTTGATGGAAAGGCTTATCAAACTGCAGGTGGACTTCATGGAGTAGGAATTTCTGTCGTCAATGCTCTTTCTGATGATATGGAAGTTGAAGTTGCACGAGAACGAAAACTTTACCGCCAACGTTTCTCACGTGGTATTCCTCAATCTGGATTGGAAGATCTGGGAGATGTTTATAATCGTCGTGGTACGCGCGTTCGTTTTCATCCTGATCATGAAATTTTTGGTGAAAAAGCAGCTTTTGATCCAGAAAAAATCTATAAGATGACATGCTCCAAAGCCTATCTTTTTGGTGGCGTAAAAATTCGCTGGTCTTGTGATCCCGTCATACTTGAAGGCGCAAAAAATATTCCTGAAAAAGCTGTTTTTCATTTTCCCGATGGGCTTAAAGACTATTTACTTTCGTCACTAAAAGATGAATATCGAGTAACGTCAGAAATTTTTTCTGGCAAAACACAACACAATAATGGCCATGGCTCCGTTGAGTGGGCTATCGCTTGGCATGGTGGTGATTCTTGTGTGCAATCTTACTGCAATACGATTCCTACAGGAGAAGGCGGAACACATGAAATAGGATTACGTCAAGCTCTTTTGCGTGGATTGAAATCCTACGCTGAGTTAATAGGAAACAAGCGCGCAACGATTATTACGTCTGACGATATTATGATTTCAACAGCCGCAATACTTTCAGTCTTTATCAGTAACCCTGAATTTGTTGGACAAACAAAAGATCGATTAGCAACCATTGAAGCACAGCGTATCGTTGAGAATGCAATCCGCGATCCTTTTGATCATTGGTTAGCAAATTCCCCACAAGAAGCAACAAAACTTCTCGATTGGGTTATTGAACGTGCTGAAGAACGTGTTAAACGACGCCAAGATAGAGAAATAAGTCGAAAAACTGCTGTCCGTAAATTACGTCTGCCCGGTAAACTTGCAGATTGTAGCCAGAACCATGCTTTGGGTGCTGAACTATTCATTGTTGAAGGAGATTCTGCAGGAGGATCTGCTAAACAAGCAAGAAATAGAGCAAACCAAGCAATTTTACCTCTTCGTGGTAAAATCTTAAATGTCGCCAATGCTGCACATGAAAAAATGAACTCAAGCCAAACAATTAGCGATCTTATCCTTGCTCTTGGATGTGGAACACGCTCCAAGTATCGTGAAAAAGATCTCAGATATGAACGTATTATCATCATGACAGATGCTGATGTTGATGGTGCTCATATTGCGTCACTGCTCATTACCTTCTTCTTTCAAGAAATGCCTGACCTTATTCATCAGGGACATTTATATCTTGCCGTCCCTCCCCTTTATAGAATATCGCAAGGAGGAAAAGTTGCTTATGCTCGTGACGACATTCATAAGGATGAATTGCTCAAAACTGAATTTACTGGAAAAGCTAAAATCGAAATCGGGCGTTTTAAAGGGCTGGGTGAAATGCGCGCAGAACAACTTAAAGAAACGACTATGCATCCTCAAAAACGTACATTGCTTCGTGTTTCTATTGATGCCGTGGAAATGCAAGAAACGAAAAAGACTGTAGAAAGTCTCATGGGAACAAAACCAGAAGCACGATTTCGTTTCATACAAGAAAACTCTACTTTTGCTTCTAATCTAGACATCTAATGTAAAAAATATCCCTGTCAAACCACTGCAGCTGCGTCAATCACGCGCAGTTGCGGATTGATCGTTCCATTCCAATAATTCAAACTAAGATGACCAGCTAAATGAATCATTTCACCAATATTTTCAAAAAGAAAATCACCAAGCGATGTCCCTACAGCACGAAAAGCTATTCCTTGTAGTTTTTTTCCTTCAACATTAGATACAATGAGGCGAAGATGTCCTTTACCAACTTCAGATAGATTCACCAGTCGATGAGAGGGAAGAACAAAAACAGGTGTTGCATTCCCTGCCCCAAATGGCCCTGCTTTTTCAAGCAATTCAAACAGCGCTTCATTAACACCAGAAGCAGAAAGAGAACCATCTATACTAAGAGATTTTTTTGCACGCAACTGTGAAACCATTAAAGAAACTTTTTCTTCTAGCCATTTTCGAAAAATTTCAATTTTTGTTGATTGAATTGTAATTCCTGCTGCCATACTATGTCCCCCTCCTTTTTCTAATAAATTTAATGTAACAGCTTCACGAACGAGTGCTCCTAAATCTATACCATTAATTGAGCGTCCCGACCCTACGCCATTTCCATCTTCTTTCAAAGCAATAGCAAAAACAGGGCAAAAAAAACGCTCTTTGAGACGGGAAGCAAGAATACCAATAATTCCCGGATGCCATTCTTTATGAGAAATCACAAGTGACAATGGTATTTCTTGATCTTGATAAAGAGATGCAATGTAAGATTCCGCTTGTGCTAATTGAATGTTCTCCATTTCTTGGCGTTCTTGATTAAGCCGATCTAATTGTTCTGCTATTCTGTCCGCTTCATCTTTATTCTCACAGCTAAGCAAACGTGCTCCCAAAGCTTGATCACCAATGCGCCCTCCTGCATTAATTCTAGGACCTAATAAAAAACCTAAATGAAAACTATTAAGCGGCTCCCCTATTCGTGCAACCTTTGTTAAAGCTGTTATTCCTAGATTATGCATAGAACGAGCAACTTGAAGCCCTTTTAACACAAAAGCACGGTTAACCCCCTGTAATGGAACGACATCACATATAGTTGCCAATGCAACAAGATCAAGCATACTTAAAAGATCAGGCAGCGGTCCTTGGAATTGTTTTTTCCGCAGCAAATGATGAACCCAAGCTAACGTAACAAAAACAACGCCAGCTGCACATAAATGCCCCTGTTTAGAAAAATCATCAGGACGATTAGGATTGACAAGAGCAACAGCTTCTTGATGAATCTCTGACATTTGATGATGATCTAAAATCACAACATCAGCACCAGCAAGCCTAGCTGCTTTTACGGCATCTGGACTGTTTGCGCCACAATCAACAGTGATAATTAACCGAGCGCCTTCTTGCACAAGCATCCTCATTGCTTGTTCATTCGGACCATAGCCTTCAACAATACGATCAGGAATATAAATTTTGACTTCAATACCAAAATAACGAAAAAAACGCGCTATGAGTGCCGATGAACAAGCACCATCAACATCATAATCACCAAACACAGCAACCTGTTCTTGATTGAGAAGAGCCTTAACAATACGCTCTGCAGCGCATTGCATATCCCTAAAACTTTCTGGATCCGGCATAAGTGTACGCAATGTTGGATTAATAAAAGCAACAGCCTCAGCTTCATCCACATCTCTTGCTGAAAGTACTCGAGCTAACTGATCTGGAAAACCAAATTTTTGAGAAATAGCGCGCGCATTATTTATCCCTTGAACATCAAGGGCATCTAACCAAGCTTGACCACAAGCAGAAGATTCAACATTGAGAAAATAACGAGACCACTGCATTATTACTTATTTTATAATGAAGAACGATAAAATACAATCATGCGTTAAAGATAAAATAGTCTTTTGCAACATTCATTTTAAATTTAAATGGTCCACAAACTTCTTTAATGTGGTATTACAATACCTTTCTCATAACATGTTGTTTTATAAAGTTTTTATTTTCTCTTGACGTCAATCAAAAGACATTATATCAGAATAAGTGGTATGCGTTAAATATTTCGCTATGGTAACAATTTTCAACGCAAAACAGTAAAAATTCCCTTATATTAAAAGGGTTCTAATAAAGGATACTTCTATGGCAACTTTTTCACAAAAGCCAACTGAAGTGGTGAAAAAATGGGTTATTATTGACGCAGAAAACCTTGTTTTAGGTCGTCTTGCCACATTTGTTGCTAACCGCTTACGTGGCAAACATAAAGCTACATTTACTCCACATGTTGATGATGGTGACAACGTTATTGTCATTAATGCAGATAAAATAGCTCTCACTGGCAAAAAATATACGGATAAAAAATATTATTGGCATACCGGCTATATTGGTGGAATCAAACAACGTACAGCACGTCAACTTCTTGAGGGGCGTTTTCCCGAACGCGTTATTGAAAAAGCGGTAGAGCGTATGATTCCTCGTGGACCTCTTGGTCGCCGTCAATTGAAGAATCTACGTGTTTACGCTGGAAGCCAACATCCACATGAAGCACAACAGCCTGAATCTCTTGACGTTGGTGCTTTAAACCGCAAAAACAAAAGGATTGCTTGATTATGGCTGAAATTAATTCTCTTTCTGAGCTTAGCATAGTAACAAGTATTACAGAAACACATGAAAATGTTGTTCCTGTTCACGTGCAAAAGCTTGATTCACAAGGACGTGCTTACGCAACAGGAAAGCGTAAAGACGCTGTTGCACGTGTATGGATTAAACCAGGTTCTGGAAAAATCACGATCAACAATAAGGAATTTGACAAATATTTTGCTCGTCCTGTTCTTAGAATGATTCTTCGTCAACCAATTGTTGCAACAAATAGGGATACCCAGTTTGATATTATTGCAACCGTTGCAGGCGGTGGTCTTTCCGGACAAGCCGGTGCAGTGCGCCATGGCATTTCCAAAGCTTTAACCTATTACGAACCAGAACTTCGCTCAATCTTGAAAAAAGGTGGGTTTCTTACCCGTGATAGTCGTGTTGTTGAACGTAAAAAATACGGTAAAGCAAAAGCACGTCGTTCTTTCCAATTCTCAAAGCGTTAATTTCAATTTTTGCAATGCATAAAGCCTCGGACAAAAACGGGGCTTTTTTAAACTGCTAAAACAGACTTTTAGATGAATGTAGGAACAAATCTATACCGATTAAAAAAAACAAGAATGCAGAACAACCTCTTCTCTTAAGATAAAAGGCAAGAAAAATAGACCGAAAAAATTCAAAACTTCAGTTTCAATTTTTAAAATCTGTTTTACTAACTTGAATATATCCACGTGCTGAAGCATAAAAATATTTACGCGACAACTTTAGCAATCTTATAAGCTTTTCAATATTTTCCTATCATCACTTAACAAGCTTTAGTCCAAGAAATGCTTTACCATTGTGATAAAATGAGGGACAGAAATAGGCTTTGACATATATTCTTCACATCCACTGGCACGAATTCGCTCCTCATCGCCTTTCATAGCAAAAGCTGTTACAGCAACAACGGGGATTGATCGAAGTTTTTCATCTTCTTTTAATTGTTTAATAACATCTATTCCAGAGACCTCTGGCAACTGGATATCCACAAGAATAAGAGATGGCATTGATGAACGCGCCAAATCTAATGCCATAAGACCATTACGCGTTTCAACGGTTTCATAACCACTCGCTTCTACAAGATCGCGAAATAACTTCATATTAAGCTCATTATCTTCCACGATCATGACTTTTTTTGACATTCGTATAACTCCACCCTTCTCAGATAAAATAGAGAAATAGAAATGAATCCACATTCTCTTTGCTTAAGATAAAATGATAAAATGAATTGTAAACCACAAAGAGATTAAAAGATTCCAATAAAAGCATTTTTGCAAATATTTGTAAGACGCATCGCTATACTTATTCAGTTCATCAACATAAAACCCACAAATAGTCGTAAGATTGTGTGACCTTGTATTTTTTGAATTGATATACAAAGTTTATGGATATCTCAATTAATGCATTCGCGTTTTCATCATAAAAAAATATCAACCACAAACTTAGCTCAAACGCGTATTTTGAAGAGGAAAAAATTTAAGTAAATTTAAAAAGCAACTGATTCGCTGAATTTAATGCGCCATATACTGGCATCCACAAAACAATATCTTAATGATATAAAAAGATAAACTTATCAATGTTATTAAGATTAAAAAAAATAAATAAACCGTGATTAAATATCACGGTTTATTTAATATAAAACATTCAATAACAGCATAATTCAAAGTTTATCAAGGATAATATCTTTTAATTCAAAGCCCATGAACTATGAGCAAAAGCATCGAATGTTCTTCCACCTGTCTCTCTGTTAGGACTCGGTGGCTTTCTAGTAAAGAAATATACAAGATATGCGATGAGACCAAAAATCGCTGTCTCCAACCCCATTAAACCCGCAACTTTTTGGACATTTTTCTCAGCCCCTTGTCCTCCAAACTGGCTAATAATCATATCAACAGCTTTAATAACTCTATTTTCCTGTGTCATTACAGAAATAAAACCAGCATTTTGAAATCTGCCATTTAAAGAATCAGCATTGGCTCTTAAAATCTGTGAAAAGAAAATCGCTACTGCAACAAAACATACTATACAATGCTTGAATATTTTCATCATAACCACCTAATTACAATATTTAGTAAAATAAATTTTCTTTACCGCCCCCTCTAAATAGAAAACATTCCGTTATCTATCGATAAAGTATATTTATCTTCTAATAATAAAAATATAATACAAAATTTAATTAATAATTTTATTTTATTGTTATTTTTGTGTTATATTAAACTTATAATATATCCGCTACATGTTTATTTAATAATTGTCAATTATTTTATTTGTAATTTACATTATGTATGTTTAATGATAAAAATATATTAAAATAAAATTATTTTATTGTTTTTATTATAAATTTAGCTTTATTGTTATAAATATTATTATGATTTTATAATATAAAAAATATCAATATGTTGTTTTTTTGTTACACATAATATTTTTATTTTTTGTATAATATAGTAAAATAAATATTTTTATAAAATAATTTTTCCTTAGTATAGATTGAGAAAAAATATTTGCCCCAGCTACAATTAGCGTAAAAACCAGCTTAACTCTTTGATTGAAAAAGCTAAATTAGGTAAGATAAGGGATAACTTTGGTGAATGCGCCAAATCTAATGCCATATGCTATTACACATTTCAACAATTTCACAGCCATGCGTTTCTACAAGAACGTGGAATAATTTTAATAAAGTTCATTGTCTTCCAGAATTATAACTTTCTAACATTAATATAATTCCACGACTTTAATATAAAATAGAGAAATAAAAATGAATACACCTTCTTTCTAACTAAGATAAAATGATTAAAAATATAAATCATAAAAAATTTAAATAACGTTGATATGGATAGATTATTTGCTAGCAAACAATCTTCTCTATTAAATCAGAGTGTTCACTATTGTGATATTTTAATCTCAATCACTACAACACTTCAATAACAGACTAAAATATAGATTCACTATAAGCTTAAAATAAAAATTTTGGAATTGATCATACATACAATGAATGAACCGTAAAATACAAAAGTAATCATAACACTAGAAAATGAAAAAGCTTATCACTCTTGTTCACTATCCCTTCCTCTCTCATTTTTTCTGTGTTATTTTTAAAGTCTTGTAAAAGATATGAATTACATGCAAAAAAATTTAGCCCTTTGTAATCTCTACGCCATCAATCACATTAGTTTTATTAATGATAAGCAATAACATCTGTATAGCTCTAAGCTTAGAGAGTAACACCAGATTAAAGTATAATTTTTATTTATTGTAAAAGAGGATGTAAAACTCCATTTTACTCTTATCATTGTTAAGAAAAATTGAAAAATGAGCTTATTAATATTTAAAAAATAGAAAATATTTTTTTACAAAATAATATCTTATTTAATTACTTTTTAAAATAACCTATTTAAAATAATATAAATATATTATGTTTATATTGTATGTGTTTAAATTGTATATTTTTAATTAAATAATAATATTTATAATAACACTAAAATATTACATAATAATTATCTTTCTATTAAATAGAATAAGAAATTAACAAGAAAATCAAGTATAATTCTCTTTGTTTATAAGAACAACAAAGAAATATATTTAATTATGTTATTGAACTCAGTTGCGTTGCCATCGTTTTTGCCTGCTTGGATTGGTGAATCCTTTTATTTCCAAGCAATTATTAACTGAATTTTGACTGCTCAGCATGCTGAAAAATCTCTATGTGATTGTTGTCTTGATAATTGCTATCATATTGTTTGGCGAAGCTCTTAGCTTTCTATCGGGCAACTTAAAAGCTTTATTCTGTCAATTTTCTTATTGTTTAAGCAAAAACTCATCCACGTAATAATATATTGAATGTACCAACAAAATCCGCACGAATAACCACATTTTGCACATATAAAAATTACCCATCTTTGACAGTTTTTTAGCACTATAAACGCAACAAAAGTAAATTTTGCTCGGAGGAGAAAGCACTACTAATATTGTACACCATCTTACAATTGGCTTGTGTCATCAAGCAGCCATCCAAACTCAAACTAAAACTGATCTAAAACCAAGAAATTTAACTCTATGATTTCTGTTGTAAATTCTTTGCTCATAGCTATAGAAATACAACCGATTTTATGCATGAATATGTCTAATAAAAATCCTCATGTGTAAATTTTACATACCCTATACCGCCAGCATAAATAACGATATTTTACAGTACGATAGAATTTTCACTCAATTTTTTATTTTTATAATCATGATGACTTTTATATTATCCCCCTAATCCATTAAATTTACGCATTGTTTTCTTATAACTTATGAAAGTCATGACCATGGAAAGAAAAGCGCTCAACAGAAGATATCCAATATTCCATTCGTCTTTACCAAGCAACAATGACACAGGCAAGGAAGCAGAAAAAGCCATGGGAAGCATAAACAAAAGCCATTTTACAATGCTTAAAGGATAAATTCCTATTGGCACAAATGAAAGCTCGTAAATCATTTCATGAAAATATTCGACAGGCATCTTACGGCTAATAATAAATGTTATAAAATTGAACATCATGAAAAAACAAATATTGACGATAAAAACACAAAATATTGCAACAATAAAAGAGATCCATCTTAGCTTAAGATCAGAAATATTCGGTAATGATACAAATAAATAGGCACTAACATAAAGGACAAAGAGCTTGATCAAATTAAGAGGTTTACACCAACCAAACAACATCAACAACCAGATTGAAACGGGCTTTATCAAGTATGGTTCAATTTTACCATCCGCTACTTTTTCAAAAAACGTTTCAATAGAATTAGTAAAAATATTCAAAAATATTCCAAGTAAAACAAAGACAACAAAGATAAAATGGATTTCATCTCTGCTATAGTTACCGATCTTTCCTGAAAAAGAAGATATTCTATCAATAAATATGAATTGAATAAAATAATAGCATAGAGAAAGCATAAACTCCCCAGCCAAATTCTTACCATAAACAATCTGTCGGCGGATATTCAGACTGATAAAATGAAGGATGATTTTCATCTCAACAACCTGCTCCATTATATGCTTTCATCCCTTTATTCCAAGCAATATAAATTAAGAATAAAAAACACAAAATATAAGTAAAACTTCCGAAAATAAACTGCTGAAACAACGCTAAATTTTGCGTCGCGAAAAACTCGGCAGGAGCTGATATCATGAAACGATAAGGATTAAATTGCATAAGCGGAATAAGCCACACCGGCCAAAAAGATGGTGGTAAAAGAACACCCCCAAGAAGCGCTGAACTGAGAATACTGAAAGAAAGTAATATATTGTACTCAATCACCCAAAAGCTTAATAAGGCAATTCCAAAAGAGATTAAAAAACAAAGCAATTGTGATAGAATAACAACCAAAAAAAAGAACAGAAAAGCGATGACCAATCCCAGAATATTTTCATAAGATAAAACAAGCTTAACAACAAAAAGAGCCAATAAGGGAATGCTATATAATACACTCTCCCCTAAAAAAGTAAAAAGCATTTGTGTCATATAACTAAAGGGCTTTGTAAGATATACTTCTAATTGACCTTCTTTAACATGATGAGAGAAAAACTTAATCACATTATAACCATTATTTAAGCGACCTAGGACTAAAGCAAAAGCATAATAATACATCATATCATAAAAGCTAAAGCCATTTATGGTGTTGCCCGTATCAGAGAAAAGTGCATTCCATAATAGAAGTTGAATAACAAATGGCGAAAGTGTCCCAATGATAATATCGGTAAAAAACATTGCTCTATCACTTAGAACAGTCAGTAATCCATTCTTGGCAAAAAGAAACATACCAAAGCAGTGGTTAGATAAATTCTTTAAATTTAACACGGAGCATCTCTTCAAGAGAGGGAGTGGATACAGAGAACGTACAGTTCAATTTGGTTGTAATTTCGCGTACAAAACGCGCAAAATCCTCACGGGGCAACGAAACCTCCAGCGAGCATTCTTCAGCGTTAAAGTACTTATCTTTTAAAGGAGTAGATAATTTCAACGCAATCTCATCAATTTTTTCTACAACAGCTGAAGGTGCCGCCAAGTGTTCACAAAAAAGTGTCATTCTCACCAAAGAAGGAATGACATTTTTAAGCGCATGAAGATTACCATGAAACTGTTTCTTTCCTTTATGCAAGAGAATAATATCATCGACGTATCCATCAATATCTCCCATATCATGACTTGTGATGATATACCCAGTGCCACGCTCCCTTTTCAGTTTTTTAAGAAGCTCCCTGATTTCATGCTTAGATGTAAGATCAAGACCAATACTTGGCTCATCGAGAAACAACAGTTTAGGTCTAAAGGAGAGATTAAATGCCAATTCACTTTTCACTCTCTCACCCAGACTAAGTATCCGCACTGGCTTATCCATAATATGCTCAAGACCCAGTAACTCAGCGATCTCTTTAAGATCACGGGTAAAAGAGGCGCGTTCAAGACCATATAATGGTTGAACCATATCCAGACTGTAGCGTAAGGGCAAATCCCACCATAAACAATTCTTATGACCAAAGACTTGAACAGATTTTTCTTCGCTTTATAAGGATCAACACCAAGGACTTTAACACATCCCTCATCAGCGTATTGTATACCAGAAAGTATTTTAATCAGTGTCGATTTACCCGCTCCGTTAGGGCCAAGAATTGCTAACGATTGCCCTGAAAAGAGGGTGAAACTCATATCTTTTAACACATAATGATTTGTATAATCCGGCTTGAAGAGAGAAAACACCTTGTTTTTAAAACCAATTTCTCTGTCAATGTTGCGATATATTTTTGAGACGTTATTAACGTCAATCAATAATGATCCCATCAGTCACTCCTAATTTCAACTTATCCCCCCTTTGAATGTTCCCATAATAAATATCTGTTTTTGTTCACTAGAAAAAACAAAAGTGTTCAAGCCCTCCCTAGAGCAATAAAACGCACCTGACGTTTTATCTCCAATTTTTTGTCTAGATATTTTTTCAATGTGATGAGTTCACTTCAATGAAGCATTAAGATACTAAAAACTTATTTCTTCTTTTATGAAAGATAATCTTTTGGATAAACTAAGTAAGTAGAAAAATAATTGGTCATTGAAAGGAGAGCTTTGCTAAGAAGGCTTCATTGTGTAAGCAAAGATACAAAGCATAAATCTATACTATAAGCATATCAAACCACATTGATAACAAAACAAAAATCCTTGACAACAGGAATTTTTTGAGAGGCTACTTTCCCTCAGCATTACTATAAAATGCCTCCATTATTCCCCATGAAAAAACTAAAATTGCTTTCACTATTTTAGTAAATATCTTTCAGATTTTATCTAACTCATCTCCCTCAACAGATACGCCTCCCCAATATATGACCTCTGTAGATAATTCAAAGGAGCAGCTTCATAAACTCAGATTATTAAACGATACATCATATCCAAAAATAACAATACAATCAATTATGGATAAAGATCTGTAGAAAGAAAGCCATGATATTCGAAAATTTCATCACTCAAAAACACAATTTTCTCATAGCAATTGACTTATCAAAAACTTTCTTCAAATGATGCCCTATTCATCTTATCAAATTTATAGACAAAATTTGTATCAATCAAAAAGAACAAATGAAGTTTGTTTAGTTGGTTTCAGCATCACTCTCATTAAAAGATAAAAGATTAAAACTTTGGACCATATGAGGTGGTAAAGGTGCAACAATGTCCAATATTCCTCCTGAAGGATGAGGAATACGAATACGACGTGCATGAAGATGAAGACGATTTTGAATTCCTCCTGGTAATGTCCAATTACTATCAGAAAAAAAATACTTTGTATCGCCAATGATAGGATGATCCATATGGGCAGCATGCACACGAAGCTGATGTGTTCTCCCTGTATAGGGTTCCATTTCAAGCCACGAAAGAGCCCGCCCTCGCGTATCTAAAACGCGATAGTAGGAAACCGCATGATGTGAATCTGGCTCCCCATGTTCACAAACACGCATTTTGTCACCTTGTGCAGTCATTTCCTTAACCATCCACGTTGAAATTTTGTCCTGCTTTTTTTTAGGCACACCCCGAACCAACGCCCAATAAGTCTTTTTTGTTTCTCGCGCTCTAAAAGCAGCAGTTAAGGACTGAGCAGCTCCCCTTGATCGCGCAACAATAAGCACACCCGACGTCTCACGATCAAGACGATGAACCAAACGCGGCTTTTCACCTTTTTTATTGCGCCATACCTCAAGCATACTATCCATATGACGTGTTAAACCAGAGCCTCCTTGTACAGCCAACCCAGCTGGTTTATTAAAAACAAATACCTTTGGATCTTCATAAAGCAGCATTTTTTTCAAAACGGTCCCATCATCCTGCCCACGAAGTGTTTTATCCGTTATTGAAAGATTTTCCTTGTCATTAATAGGGAGAGGTGGAATACGAACAGCTTGCCCTATACAAAGACGCGTATCGGCTTTAACACGTCCACTATCAACCCGTATCTGACCAGAACGCAACAATTTTTGCAAAGCTCCAAAACCAAGTCCTGGATAATGCACTTTAAACCAGCGATCTAAGCGCATTCCATTTTCATCTGCCTCAACTTTTTTTATTTCTATGCCTGCCATGAAAATTCCCTTACCTGCTAATTTTATTGATCTATTTTTGCGCCTTTATAAACACAAAAATTCATATTTTAGTTGGTCTTATCACACCATATTACAGTTAGTATCCAAAATTTCCTTTTCTTAACGTCCAAATTTTATTAGCTAAAAACTAAGCGTTGTAAAAATCAACAGCCTTTACGCTTAATAGCGAATGGAGATAATTAACCGTGTCCTTATTCAAAACCTATGCACGTGTTCTCACTTACCTAAATAGAGAAAAAAATGCATCCCTTTTAATCTGTACCGCTAATGTTATATTAGCTATTATCACTATTGCAGAACCTATTTTATTTGGACAAGTTATTGATTCTATTACAGACAAAACAGCTATCATCCCTACTCTTGCCATTTGGGTTTGTTTTGGACTTTCACATATTATTGCTTATGTCCTTGTTGCTCGCGGTGCTGACCGCTTAGCCCATAGACGCCGCTTAACGGTTTTAACGGAATCTTTCGAACGTATCATTGCCATGCCTTTAATTTGGCATCAACAACGTGGAACTTCCAACGCACTCCATACACTTTTGCGCGCAATAGATTCCATGTCAACCATATGGCTTGATTTTATGCGCCAACATCTCTCAACGCTTGTCGCCTTATTGGTTCTCATCCCCATAGCGTTTAATATGAATTGGCGTCTTTCAATAGTCTTGGTTGTGCTTGCCATCATTTATGTATTAATTGCACGTTTAGTGATGCGAAAAACAAAAGACGGACAAGCCGCTGTAGAATGCTATCATCATAACCTTTTTAAGCATGTCAGTGATTCAATCTCTAATGTTTCCATTGTACAAAGTTATAACCGAATAAAAGAAGAAACTTCCATACTGCATCAACATACAAATGCTCTTCTTAAAGCACAAAATCCTGTTCTCAATTGGTGGGCGCTCGCCAGTGGCTTAAATCGAATGGCTTCAACAATTTCAATCGTTTGTGTTCTTCTCCTTGGAGCTTTTTTTGTTGCAAAAGATCAATTACGAGTAGGTGAAGTCGTTGCTTTTGTTGGATTTGCACAACTCATGATTAGCCGCCTAGACCAAATGAGCAGTTTTATTAATTGTGCAATATCCTCACAAGCAAAACTGCAAGAATTTTTTGAAATGGAAGACTCAACCTTTCATATCAACGAACCGCAAAATCTTCCTTCCCTCCAAAATGTTAAAGGCGCCATACAATTTCATCACGTGACCTATCAATTCCAAAATTCTTCTCAAGGTGTTTTTGATATTTCCTTTGAAGTTAAAGCAGGACAAACTGTTGCGATTGTAGGACCAACAGGGGCTGGAAAAACAACATTGATCAATCTGTTGCAGCGCGTATACGACCCTACCCTTGGGCATATCTCCATTGATGGAATAAATATATGCTCAATCAATCGCGAATCTTTACGCAAATCTCTAGCAACAGTATTTCAAGACTCGGGTCTTTTCAACCGTACTATTCATGACAATATTTCAATAGGAAAAGCGAGCGCAACGAATGAAGAACTTTATGAAGCAGCAAAAATAGCAGAAGCTCACGATTTTATTCTAAAAAAAGCTGATTGTTATAACACAATAGTGGGCGAACGAGGATCTCAATTATCAGGTGGAGAAAAACAACGACTAGCAATTGCACGCGCTGTTTTAAAAAATGCCCCTATTCTCATTCTAGATGAAGCAACAAGCGCTCTTGATGTTGAAACAGAAGCACGAGTCAAAGATGCTCTCGATTGTATAAGCCATAACCGTACTACTTTTATTATAGCACATCGCCTCTCAACAGTACGCAATGCTGATGTGATACTCTTTCTGGATCATGGTCACTTAATGGAAAAAGGAAACTTTCAAGAATTAATCGATAGAGGGGGACGTTTCTCTAAATTTTTAAAGGCAAGTGGTTTAACAATCAAACCACCAAAAAGAGAAGGAGAAAATGTTATCCCCTTACATGAAGCCATAGCATCATAAAATTGACACTCTTTTCAAGCAAAAAAATCCTCCTCAGAATAACAAGAGTGCTTATATATGATACAAGTAAAAAGATTTCTAAAAATACCACAATCCATTTTAGGTATTTAAGAAAAATATTAAAACAGTCTAGTATTTTCTCTGCTATTGCAATTTTACTAGATTGGGACAAAAATATTTCCCTATATCTGTGAATATTGACGAGTATACATTCTCATTTAGGGAAAATGTAAAGGTAAAAACAATTTCCAGTTTTACCGTCTTCTTTTTACTCAGCTTTACGAATTTCAAAACGAACTAAAGAAATATCTTTTAAATAATGAATATTATGTATTGCGTTGCACTTTGTTTATCACTTTCTTTATAGTCCTCTCATAAAGAACAGAACATCATTGTTTTGCACATTCATATGACTTTTTTTAAGAAACATTTCTCAATGCTCTTAAGCCCATTTCACAACGACATTCGTGAGTGGTTTTGATTAATTTAACATACACAGAATTTGAAATAATAAAATCCTACGAATATTCGTAGCTCTTATTCAAAAGATAAAACGATAAATTATCATTATAACTCAATGTATTAAAGCAATTTTATCATAAATAAATTAGATGTTAATCTAAATCTTTAGATTTATGTGATATTCCTTTGATTCATATTGATAATTCATTACTTTATAATATGAAATAAAGATTTATAAAGATAGGAGAATATTCCTTTCAAGACCTTTTAATAATAAACCAAAAAACTGTTTTCTTGTACATAACAAGCAAAATGAAAACAATAGCTCTAAGATATAACAACGCTTTTATAAGCCTTTTCAAGGAAAGAGATTTTATTCATTTGAAAACTAATCGAATAATGACAGCTTATAACTTTATAAGGATAATCGTATGCAATAAATCTTATATTTTTCTTTCATAAAAAGAGATGTTTCTTCAAAAAATCTATAAGAGCAACATAATAACTAGTCTCCCTAGTAAAAGAATACACAGCAAAGCATGAAGTGCTGCATAATCTATCTTATCTTAAAAAGGTGATTCCTGAAACGCTTGGAAGCTATAAAGCCAAATGATAAAGTGGTGATAAAGACAAACACTGTCTTTATCTTTACAATTGTATTTTCCCCAATTACGCTGTATCTGCATTTCAGAAATACACCAGACAGATATTCATGATACATAGATGCCAACCAAATATAACAATGTGAAAAACACCTATGCAGAATGATTTCATTCTTTAATTTTTTTCAAGAAAATCTTTTAGTGCCGCAAATGCCTCCTCAGCTTTGTTCCCCTCAGGACCACCAGCCTGCGCCATATCAGGACGGCCACCTCCACCTTTACCACCAAGCATCGCTGAAAGAATACGAACGAGATCTACAGCATTTAATTTATCCGTTAAATCATCCGTAACACCGACAACAGCACTCCCTTTTCCATCCTCCGAGACACTAATAAAAGCAACCACTCCAGATCCAATTTGTTTTTTCTCAGAATCGACAAGCGCCTTAAGATCCCGTGGTAAAATATTTTTAACAACGCGTCCGGTAAAAGAAAACCCATTGATGATGATAATATCATCTTGGCTCCTTTCTGTTATTCCACCACTCAACATCATTTTCTTGCGTACATCATTCAATTCTTTTTCAAGTTTACGACGATCATCAAGCAAAATTCGCACCCGTTCTTCCACGCCAACAGAAGAAATTTTTAAAAGATCAGCAATTTCATGAATACGTTCATCTTGGCGGCTAAGATAAAGACGTGCTTCTTTGCCTGTTAAAGCTTCAATACGCCGCACTCCAGCTGAAACAGAACTTTCAGAAACAATATGAATCAAACCGATATCACCTGTTCGCTCCACATGTGTCCCTCCACAAAGCTCAATTGACCAACGCTTTTTTAATCTTCCCTGTTCAAGTGGCTCCCCCATAGAAACAACACGAACTTCATCACCATATTTTTCACCAAACAATGCCATGGCTCCTTCAGAAATGGCATCATCTACAGCCATGAGGCGCGTTATCACTCTACTATTTTGCAAAATAATCTCATTGGCTAAATCTTCTATTTTTTTCAACTCTTCTGGTGAAACGGATTTTGGATGTGAAAAATCAAAACGCAACCGATCTGGCGATACAAGAGAGCCCTTTTGTGTAACATGGTCCCCCAATGTTTGGCGTAAAGCTTCGTGTAACAAATGAGTAGCAGAGTGATTCGCACGAATTTTCTTACGACGAACAATATCAACCGTTAATTCTACACAATCAGACCTCGATGCCTGACCAGATTTCACCTCCCCAATATGGATAAAAACACCATCACCCTTTCTTTGGGTATCATGCACCTTAAAAATAAAATTTTCACCAGAAATGATACCGCTATCACCAATTTGCCCACCAGATTCACCATAAAAAGGTGTCTGATTAACAACAAGCATAGCTTTCTGACCTGAAGAAATATGATCAACAATTTTACCATCACACACAAGAGCTGTAAGAATACCTTTCGCCGTCTCAGTTTCATAACCTAAAAATTCTGTAGCCCCCACTTGATCACGAACAGAAAACCAGATTTTCTCTGTTACAGCTTCTCCAGAACCAGACCAATTGGCACGTGCTTCCTCTTTTTGGCGTTCCATCGCTTTATCAAAAGCACCAACATCAACAGAGATTCCTCGACGACGAAGAACATCTTGCGTCAAATCAAGTGGAAAACCATAGGTATCATAGAGCTTGAAAGCAACTTCACCATTCAAATAGTCCCCTTCTTTAAGATCGGTACTTGCTTCGTTCAACAAACCAAGTCCTCGTTCAAGCGTTTTACGAAAACGTATTTCTTCTAACCTTAAAGTTTCTGAAACCAAAGATTCAGCACGCACCAACTCAGGATAAGCTTGTCCCATTTCGCGAATTAAAGCAGGCAAAAGTCGCCACATTAAGGGCTCTTTAGCACCAAGAAGATGCGCATGACGCATAGCACGACGCATAATACGACGTAAAACATATCCTCTTCCTTCATTAGAAGGAAGCACACCATCAGCAATCAAAAATGCAGATGAGCGAAGATGATCAGCAATGACACGATGGCTGGCAATAAAATCACCCTTTGCCTCAATCCCTGTAATTTCTTCTGACGCGTCAATTAATGCACGAAAAAGATCAATGTCATAATTATCATGAACGCTCTGTAAAACAGCTGCAATACGCTCTAACCCCATACCGGTATCAATAGAAGGATGAGGTAAGTTAACACGTTCTTCCTTGGAAACTTGCTCATACTGCATAAAAACAAGATTCCAAATCTCAATAAAGCGATCCCCATCTTCATTAGCACTTCCAGGAGGACCGCCCCAGATTTCATCACCATGATCATAAAAAATCTCCGAACAAGGCCCACAAGGGCCTGTTTCTCCCATCGACCAAAAATTATCAGCCGTCGCAATACGGACAATTTTTTCATCTGGAAGACCAGAAATTTTACGCCACAGTTCAGCAGCAACATCATCACTCTGATAAACTGTCACCAACAATTTATCTTTTGGCAGGCAAAATTCCTTTGTTAAAAGATTCCATGATAAAAAAATAGCTTCTTCCTTGAAATAATCACCGAAAGAAAAATTACCCAGCATTTCAAAAAATGTATGATGGCGCGCCGTATAACCAACATTATCAAGATCATTATGCTTTCCACCCGCACGAACACATTTTTGTGCCGTTGTTGCCTGCGTATAAGAAGGTTGTTCAAGTCCAGTAAAAACATTTTTAAACTGCACCATCCCTGCATTTGTAAACATAAGTGTAGGATCATTCCGCGGAACAAGCGGACTAGAAGAAAGAACTTTATGCCCATTACGATGAAAATAATCCAAAAATATTGACCGAATATTATTAACACTATTCATGTTGACACCTGCTCAATACAGCACAAAACCATAAAAGAAAAATCCCCCTCATTAAATCCTCTTCGCCACGCATGGAGTCAATTTAATCAAAAATGGAATATTTGTTTTAAAAAATTGAGAAACAACGACTGCGTATTTAAAAACTCAAACAAAAAAACAGAAAAATCTTAAAGGAAAAAAATTATAAACGAAAAAAACGCCCCATCAAATGGCTTCATCACTTTCTATATTTTCTGACCCTGCATTTTCTAACAATTCAATCGCAATCAAACCAGCATTTTGGCGCAAAGCTGCTTCAATCTCTGTAGCTATTTCCACATGTTCACGTAAAAACTGCTTTGCATTCTCACGCCCCTGCCCTAAACGCTGAGAATTATAAGAAAACCATGCACCAGATTTTTCCACAACACCAACCTTGACACCCAAATCAATCAATTCACCTACTTTGGAAATACCTTCACCATAAATAATATCAAACTCAACCTGTTTGAATGGAGGTGCCAATTTATTTTTCACCACTTTAACGCGCGTCTGATTACCAACGATTGAATCCCTATCTTTAATGGATCCAATGCGACGAATATCTAAACGAACAGAAGCATAAAACTTTAAAGCGTTTCCACCCGTTGTCGTTTCAGGAGAACCAAACATCACACCAATTTTCATGCGAATTTGATTAATAAAAACAACCATACAGTTAGAGCGAAAAATTGCTGCGGTTAATTTTCGTAACGCTTTACTCATTAACCGAGCTTGCAATCCGGGCAAAGCATCACCCATTTCACCGTCAATTTCTGCTCGCGGTGTTAAAGCTGCGACAGAATCCACAACAAGCACATCAACGGCACCAGAACGAACCAACGTTTCTGTAATTTCCAATGCCTGTTCACCGGTATCTGGCTGAGAAATGAACAAGTTTTCTAAATCAACACCAAGCTTACGCGCATAAATAGGATCAAGCGCATGCTCTGCATCAATAAAAGCACAAATCCCACCACCTTTCTGTGCCTCAGCAATAGCATGGAGAGCCAATGTTGTTTTCCCAGAACTTTCTGGTCCATAAATCTCAACAATACGCCCCTTCGGTAATCCACCAATCCCTAAAGCAATATCCAAGGATAACGACCCTGTTGGAATTGTTTCAATTTCAACAACCTGCTCTTTTTGCCCAAGACGCATAATCGAGCCTTTACCAAAAGAACGTTCAATTTGTGAGAGAGCAGCATCGAGAGCTTTTGTTTTATCCACGATTATATCCTTGACCGAATCCATAATAACCTAAAACTTTAGTGTACACTGTACTTTTAATTTAACTAAAGGCTTGAGTTTAGATTTTCACAGACTATTTCCATTCCTATCTCCACATTATGTCCATAAACATTCATGACCATCACAATAAAGAATTGGCATTGCTTATCTTATGACACATAATAAACTTCAATAAAGTAATATCTCTATGGGAGCATAGTTAACATATTTATATCTCTCTAGAAAAGGAACAATTTAATTTTAAACACAATGTTCTACAACCCTTCTGCTTATCCCTTTGATTAAATACTTGAGAGACTAAGAATTCTCCCACTATTGATCACACAAAAAACGCATCATCAATCAACCTCATACCCTATTGCATCGAAGAACAAAACGCTATTGTGTTGCATATTCATGCACTTGATTTAAGAAACATCTCTCAAAACTTCCAAGCTCATTTTGTGACAACACCTATGAATGTGGTATACTGCAAAACCCTTTAGGCACCACCATCTTTACTCTATAGAAGGAGCAAGCCGGCACCATCACACTATTTATCATCCCCCAATGTTGCGACAGCTCTCGGCACTTGAGACGATTCATAAGAGGGATTTTTAGTCCTTTCTTGTACAGTTTTTATCACACGCTAATCCTGCTTGTAACATGCAAGCGAATAACTTGATTGCTTCAACAAATAACAGACTTGGGATGAGAGAAATTTACGGTATTTGAAACTTTCATTCAACTTACGAAACAGTCAATTATCATTATAAGTCAATATATTATTTAATAAAAACCAAAAAAAATAAAGCAGCTTAAAAGTTGAATGACATATTTAAATTTGAAAAAATATGCAATTTTGGAGATATCAAAAAAAAATCTCTACAAGCAATGCAATAAATGTTTAAAATATAAGCTAAATTTCTCATACAATAACATAAGAGATCAATAAAAAACGTATTTCAACTCAAATTTTATTTTGATCTTTACGTTTTTTGCGCAACTGTTGCCACCACTCAAGACGTTTCACAATTTCACGCTCAAAACCACGCTCAACTGGTTTATAATAACTCTGACGCCCAAGTTTTTCGGGAAAATATTCTTGTCCTGAAAAAGCATCTGGTTCATCATGGTCATAACAATAACCACTTCCATACCCTTCTTCCTTCATAAATTTCGTAGGAGCATTAAGAATATGCTTAGGAGGTGGTAAAGAGCCATTTTTGCGTGCACAACGCAGTGCTGCTTTATACGCAAGATATGCTGCATTTGACTTTGGCGCAGTTGCAACATAAAGACATGCTTGCGCCAAAGCCAATTCTCCTTCTGGTGATCCTAAATAATCATAGGCATCTTTTGCTGCATTACAAATGACAAGAGCTTGAGGATCCGCCAAACCAACATCTTCAACGGCTATACGAACCAATCTTCGCCCAATATAGAGAGGATCTTCACCAGCATCCAACATACGTGCCAAATAATAAAGCGCAGCATCAGGATCAGATCCACGAACGGATTTATGCAACGCTGAAATGAGATTATAATGCCCATCTCGTCCTTTATCATAAATAGGCGCACGACGCTGAATAACTTTTTGCAAAGCAACAACATCAAGAATCTCTCCCAATGGTGCAATAGACCAAACTTCCTCTGCCAATGTTAACGCAACCCTCGCATCACCATCAGACATCTCTATCAAAACGTCTCTGGCATCATTATCCAAGGGAAGAGTTTTTCCCTCCACTTCTTCAGCACGCCTCAAAAGCATGTCCAAACTTTCATGATCATGAGAAAGAAATGTTAAAACACGTGCACGCGAAAGAAGGGCAGCATTCAGTTCAAAAGAAGGATTTTCGGTTGTTGCACCTATAAGTACCACAGTACCCTCTTCCATCACAGAAAGAAAACTATCCTGCTGTGCACGATTAAACCGATGAATTTCATCAACAAAGAGAAGTGTTTTATCCCCAGATATAAAACGCCTCTGCGCAACTTCAAAAATCTTTTTAAGTTCAGAAACTCCTGTAAAAATAGCAGAAACCTGTTCAAACGCGAAATTTGTTTCAAGGGCTAACAAACGTGCAACGGTCGTTTTTCCCGTCCCTGGAGGTCCCCAAAAAATCATCGATCCAATTGAGCCTGTTGCCGCCATACGTGAAAGCAAACCATCCTCTCCAATCAAATGCTTTTGTCCCACAACATCATTGAGAGAACAAGGGCGCATTCTTTCTGCTAGTGGCTGATTTTTATTAACTTGAAAATCAAACGACGAAGTAAAAAAATCTTTCTTCAAAAAAACCTCAACGAATAAATTGGCGAATATACATACCATCACGTTCATATTCCAATTGCCACATATTTGAGCGACCTTGCATAAGAACCTTTTTCAACTGATGAACTGTTTGAATTTTATGGCCATTTACAACACGTAGAATATCTCCTGACTGAAAAATTCCAGCAGCATTGCTCATTTCCTCAAGATTGGTAATCACAACCCCTTTTGCAGATATAGGAAGATGAAAACGTCGACTATTTTGCGGTGTTAAATCTAACACCTCAGCACCAGCAAGAGGACTTTCACCCGTAATTTTTTCAGATTTTAAAAATGCAGTTTCTGATATCGATGAAACTGTTATTTGTGTTTTTAAAGTTTTTCCACTTCGTAAATATTCCAAAGCAAGACTATGCTCAACGTCAGCTGTCATCAAACGATACCCAAGACTATCTGGGCTGTCAACGCGTACCCCCTGCACACTCAAAATAACATCACCTACTTTCAATCCAGCTTTTTCAGCAGGACTATCTTTGATAACTTCAATAATCAGAGCACCATAGGGACGTTCTAAACCTAAACCACCAGCAATATCAGGTGTAACATTTTGAAAAGAAGCCCCAATATAAGGCGGCACAAAATATTTTCCACCGCGTTTAACAGTATCAAGCATTACTTTTACAAGATTAACTGGAATAGCAAAACCAATCCCTACAGAACCACCGGAACGCGAATAAATAGCCGTATTAATTCCGATTAACTGACCTTTCATATCAATTAAAGCGCCACCAGAATTCCCTGGATTAATGGCTGCGTCTGTTTGAATAAAAAAGTCAAAATCAGAAATCCCAACACGTGTACGCGCTTGCGCTGAAACAATACCACTTGTAACTGTTTGACCAACACCAAAAGGATTACCAATAGCAAGAACAAGATCACCAACTTCAACAGTATCAGAATTTCCCAAAGAAAGAACCGGAAATTGAGCATCTTTTTCCTTAACTTCAAGAATTGCAATATCAGTTGCTTCATCTTTGAGCACGACCTTACTCTCAAACTCCCGTCCATCAGAAAAAGCCACTTTAATTTCGCTTGCATCTTTAATGACGTGGTAATTTGTAACGATCAAACCACGTGCATCAACAATCACCCCTGATCCTAATGACGATTGCTTACGAACAGGAAATTTATTTTGAAAACGACCAAAAAATTGCTCAAAAAATGGATCGCCTTCAAAAGGTGATCTAGCTCTAATTTGTCGAGCTGCATAAATATTTACAACAGATGGAACTGTCTTTTTAACTAAAGGAGCAAATGAAAGAGTGATTTCTGTTTGTGTTTGAGGAACATGAGCATATACATGATCAAATGATATCTGCATCATAATTACAAAAAAAATCCGCACCCAAAAAGAACACCTCATAATCCACTCCTTATAAAATCAGCACATTCTGTTGAAGATTAATAGAATAAAAAAACGTATCCCCGCAAATTAAGGACCTCTATTAATATTTCATAATAGAGAATAAAAACAACCTATTTGAACAATAAATATTATAAAAATAAGATAATTCAATATTCTATAATTTTCTCTCTGCACCTATTTCTCAACTAAAACAAACTTAAAAATGCTCACAAAAAAACCGCCCAAGACAAGGCGGCCTTTAAAAATCCAACAGAATAAAAAACTCTACGAAGATGTTCCCTTTTCATTCTCAGAAGCTTCCATGCGAGCACGATCCCCAGCACCCTTCGCTTCAACATCACGATCAACAAATTCTATAACAGCCATGGGCGCATTATCACCGGTACGAAACCCCGCTTTCATAATACGCAAATACCCACCGTTGCGTGATGCATAACGTGGCGCAAGCGTATCAAATAATTTCGCAACCTTTCCTGCATCACGAAGTGCTGCAATAGCTTGCCGACGCGCATGCAAACCACCACGCTTACCAAGAGTAACAAGTTTTTCAACAATAGGACGAATTTCTTTAGCTTTTGGAAGCGTTGTCACAATCTGCTCATGCTCGATCAACGAAGTTGCCATATTTGCAAACATCGCTTTACGGTGACTGGCAGTACGGTTCAACTTGCGTCCTGACTTACTATGGCGCATAAGCCCTCTCCTTAAATTCTAATTTTAATATTGATCTTCATAACGTTTTGCAAGATCATCAATGTTTTCAGGCGGCCACGCAGGAATCTCCATCCCAAGATGTAAACCCATACACGCCAAAACTTCTTTAATCTCATTCAACGATTTTCGACCAAAGTTCGGTGTCCGAAGCATTTCAGATTCTGTTTTCTGAATCAGATCACCAATATAGACAATATTATCATTCTTAAGACAATTTGCCGAACGAACTGAAAGTTCTAATTCATCCACTTTTTTGAGAAGAGCAGGATTAAAAGAAAGCTCAGAATCAGCCTCTTCAACAGGCTCCTTCTGTGGCTCTTCAAAGTTAATAAATAACGATAATTGATCCTGAAGAATGCGTGCTGCAAAAGCAACAGCATCCTCACCATTAACAGCACCGTTTGTTTCAATCGTGAGCGTTAATTTATCATAATCGAGAACTTGACCTTCGCGTGTATTTTCTACTTTATAAGATACCTTACGGATCGGTGAATAAAGACTATCAATTGGAATAAGCCCTATACGTGCATCATCAACACAATTACGATCAGATGGAACATACCCCTTTCCTGTGTTGACAATAAATTCCATACGAATTTCAG
The DNA here is from genome assembly GCF_042194285.1 of Bartonella sp. MM97QHHN. NCBI lineage: Bacteria > Pseudomonadati > Pseudomonadota > Alphaproteobacteria > Hyphomicrobiales > Bartonellaceae > Bartonella > Bartonella sp. MM97QHHN. The sequence goes on from NZ_JBHIMS010000089.1 coordinate 34,849, forward strand.
CTTCTTCATCAAGAGTACAAATAACATGATCTGGATTTAGAATTTCCATATCCCCAACTGTACTGATATCTCCCGCTTTCACGACACCAGGCCCCTCTTTATAAACGACGACACGTTTAGGACCTTCTTCTTCCATACGAAGCGCAATTTCTTTTATATTCAGAATAATATCCGTAACATCCTCACGCACACCTGGAATCGATGAAAATTCATGCAAGACACCGTCAATCTGCACAGCAGTAATAGCAGCACCACGAAGCGAAGATAACAAAACGCGACGAAGCGCATTTCCTAACGTTAAACCAAAACCACGCTCAAGAGGTTCAGCAATCACACTTATAATATTTGGATTATCATGTGCACATGATTCAACCTTATTGGGTTTAATAAGTTCCTGCCAGTTTTTCTGGATCATATTTTTATTCCCGTTCTTTAGTTCCGTTACCATTCAATCGTAACGACCAATGTGAACATCAGAGAAATCTCCGACAACAAAAAACAACACCCAATTAAACACGCCGCCTTTTCCGCGGACGACATCCATTATGAGGAATTGGTGTTACATCGCGAATAGAAGTAATGACAAAACCAACAGATTGCAATGCTCGTAGAGCAGATTCACGCCCTGATCCAGGTCCACAAACTTCAACTTCCAAAGAACGCATACCATGCTCTTGCGCTTTTCTTGCACAATCCTCCGCAGCAACTTGAGCAGCAAAAGGTGTCGATTTACGCGCACCTTTAAACCCCTGAGCTCCCGCAGATGACCAAGCAATTGCATTACCCTGAGCATCAGTAATAGTAATCATTGTGTTATTAAATGTTGAATTAATATGAACAACACCCGATGAAATATTTTTACGTTCGCGACGACGAACACGTGTGGCTTCCTTGGCCATAATTTCCCTTTCAACGATCTCATCACTGCCGTAACATCAGCAGCTCCACCTTTTTTTCCTTGTCAAACAAATCAAACAAGAAAAAGAACATATAAAAACCTTCCACAAAGGCCCTTATTTCTTCTTACCGGCGATTGCCTTAGCCGGACCTTTACGCGTACGAGCATTCGTATGTGTACGCTGTCCTCGGACAGGCAAAGACCGGCGATGACGCAATCCTCGATAACAACCAAGATCCATCAAACGCTTAACATTCATAGCAACCTCACGACGAAGATCACCTTCAACTTGATACCCCTGATCTATTGCCTCACGAATCTGCAGCACCTCAGCATCTGAAAGCTCATGCACACGACGCCCCAAAGGAATGCCAACTCTTTCAATAATTTCTTGAGCAAATTTTGGTCCAATCCCGTGGATATATTGAAGCGCAATAATTACACGCTTATTTGTCGGGATATTGACGCCAGCAATACGAGCCACGCCTACTCTCCTTAGTTATTTTTGACAAATTGTTATAAAATACCTGATATACCTTATAGAAAAAAATAGACTCAGAAAAAAATTCTTCCGAATCCTATTATTTCACTAAAATAAATTAAATTCACTTTTGATAGATTTCATCTCAAAAGTCAACTCTTTTCATTTATTTCTAAAAAAATCTCATGAAAGAAACCCTCTAATCATACGTGTCACTTCAGCAACACCAATCATTCCATCAATAACCTTCAACATTCCCCTCTCTGAATAAAATTTTGATAAGGGAGCTGTTTTTTCACGATATTCTACTAATCTTTTTGCAAAAGCAACAGGATTGTCATCTAAACGAACCTGTCCACCAGCCGCTATTGTTTCTTCAACGCGCTTCTTCATACGTTCAATCAACACGTCTTCATCAACACACAACTCAATAACAGCATTAAGCTGCGTATTTTTTGAATTCAGTATCTGTTGCAACGCTTCTGCCTGCCCTACAGTTCGCGGATATCCATCCAAAACAAAACCGTTTACACAATCAGCTTCATCAATCCGATCTGATACGATTTGATTAACAATACTATCAGGTACCAAAGCACCAGAACTTATAATAGCTTTAGCTTTTTTACCAATCTCCGTTTCTTTGGCAATCACCTCACGCAACATATCCCCTGTTGATAAATGAGGAATGCTATATTCCTCAGTCAACATTTTTGCTTGCGTACCTTTTCCCGCTCCAGGAGGACCTAAAAGAATAACTCTCATCGATTCCTTCTACCTCCACGAAGTTTTGATTTTTTTATCAACCCTTCATATTGGTGGGCAACAAGATGCCCCTGAATTTGAGCAACCGTATCAAGTGTAACAGTAACAACAATCAACAAGGATGTTCCCCCAAGATAAAAAGGAACCTGTAATGCAGATATCATAAATTCAGGTAACAAACAAACCAAGATAATATAAAGTGCCCCCACAACAGTAATACGCGTCAAAACGTAATCAATATATTCGGCTGTACGCTCACCTGGACGAATCCCTGGAATAAAACCAGAATGTTTTTTCAACTGATCTGCAGTATCACTTGGATTAAACACAATAGCTGTATAAAAAAAGCAAAAAAACGCCATTAAAAATGCATAAACAATCATATAAAGTGGCTGTCCATGACCAAGAGCATAAGAAATCTCCTGAACCCATTGTGGCATTTTATCAGAAAAATTATTAATAGTGGCAGGTAATAATAATAAAGATGAAGCAAAAATAGGTGGAATAACACCAGCAGTATTCAACTTTAAAGGAAGATGCGACATATCTCCTTGAAACATTTGATTACCGACCTGACGTTTCGGGTATTGGATAAGAATTCGCCGTTGCGCACGCTCTATAAAAACAATAAGCCCAATAACCAAAACAGCAATAAGAACGATTCCTATTAAAAGAAAAGTTGATAAATCAGCCTGACTATGAGCTGTCAAAAGCTGAGCAAAAGTAGAAGGAAAGTTGGCTACAATCCCTGTAAAAATGATAAGAGAAACCCCATTACCAATACCACGTGACGTAATTTGCTCGCCAAGCCACATAAGAAACATCGTTCCGCCAACAAGCGTAATAACAGAAGAAATACGAAACATAAGACCTGGTTCTAAAACAATTTGAAGCCCCGACCCTATACCGCTTTCAAGCGCAACCGCAATACCAAAAGCTTGTAGGATTGCCAATACGACTGTTACATAACGCGTATATTGATTGATAATCTTACGACCTAAATCTCCTTCTTTTTTAAGAGTTTCCAAAGAAGGAATAATAGATGTTAACAATTGCACAATAATAGATGCCGATATATAAGGCATGATACCCAGCGCAAAAATAGCCATACGCCCAACGGCACCTCCAGCAAACATATTAAAGAGTCCTAATACACCCGACGCGTGATGTTCAAATGTTTGCCGCAAAGCATCGATATTGATACCTGGAAGAGAGATGTAAGTGCCAAAACGATATACAAGAAGCGCCAACAGAGTAAACCAGATACGTTTCTTTAATTCAGTTGCACGCGAAAAGGTGCCGAAGTTTATATTGGAAGCAAATTGCTCTGCTGCTGATGCCATAAAACGTCTCCACTTTACACTCCAGTTCTTTAAATCACAGAAGTATAATCCTAAAATTCATATATGCATACATAAACAAATGCAGAACTTAAACAATTCTCCACAAAAGATCCCACAAAACAGATATCATTCTTCTTTAGGTCTCTATTCATATTAAAAAATTATCGAGCAATATCAGGAAGAATAACCTGACCACCCACTTTTTCAATCTTAACACGAGCAGCTTGTGAAGCACCAGAAACATGAAAGGTAATCTTAGTTTTCAAATCACCAGCAGAAAGAAGACGAACCCCATCTTTTTCACGACGAATAATACCAGCCTCTTTCAAAGAAACCATATCAACAGGCTTTTCAATATTCAACTTACCTGCATCAACTGCCAACTGAATACGTCCTAGTGAAACTTCATTGTAGGTTTTAGCAAAGAAATTCCTAAATCCACGTTTTGGCAAACGACGATAGATAGGCATTTGCCCACCTTCAAAACCATTAAGGGAAACACCAGAACGTGACTTTTGCCCTTTTACACCACGACCACCAGTCTTACCCATACCGGAACCAATACCACGCCCAACACGCTTACGATTTTTTGTTGCGCCTTCGCAATCACGCAGTTCATTGAGTTTCATATCTAATACTCCCGCAACCCTTAACCTTCATCTATAACGCGAACAAGATGCCGAACCCGAGCAATCATACCCCGCACACAAAGTGTATCATCTAAAACGCGCCGACGACGCATTTTATTTAGTCCAAGCCCCTTTAAGGTTGCACGCTGAATCTGTGAGTTTCGAATAGGGCTTCCAATTTGTTCCACAGTCACAGTTTTACCACTCTGAGATTTTTTCTGAACCATTTCCTAATTCCTTTTCTGATAATCTCAGAAACTACCCTTCTAGGTCGACTAAATGGCGACGACGCGCCTGCAAAGTCGAATACTTTATACCACGTTGAGCAGCAATATCTCTAGGATGCACTTGATGTTTCAATGCATCAAATGTTGCACGAACCATGTTATAAGGATTCGACGATCCTAGTGATTTTGCAACGACATCCTGCATACCAAGAGCTTCAAAAATAGCACGCATCGGTCCCCCAGCAATAATACCAGTACCAGCAGAAGCCGAACGTAGCAAAACACGCCCAGCTCCGTGACGACCTTCAAGATCATGATGCAATGTACGCCCAGACCGAAGCGGAACATAAATCATCCCACGTTTTGCAGATTCCGTTGCTTTACGAACGGCTTCTGGAACTTCACGGGCTTTACCATGTCCAAAACCCACACGCCCTTTTTGATCTCCAACGACAACAAGAGCGGCAAAACCAAAACGCCGACCACCCTTTACAACTTTAGCAACACGATTGATATGAACGAGCCTATCGACAAATTCATTATCGCGTTCTTCTCTCTCACCACGTTCTTTTTGTGCCATTCCTCATTCCTTTTTCTTTTCCGGAAGCACGATAACAAAGTCCCTCATCAAACTGGAAGAACTTAAACGAAATACTCTAAACTCTCCTTACTCATTCATAAATAAGAAATTTTAGAAATTCAAACCACCTTCACGAGCAGCTTCAGCTAAAGCTTTGACGCGACCATGGTACACATACGCTCCACGATCAAAAACCACCTCATTAACACCCGCTTTCTTCGCACGCTCAGCAATTAACTTACCAACAGCAAAGGCCGCCTTTTTATCAGCACCACTCTTTAACGATTTTTTCAAATCACTTTCAAGAGTAGAGGCTGAAACAAGTGTACATCCCCGCAAATCATCGATAACTTGAGCATAAATGTTCTGATTTGAACGATAAACACTAAGCCGAGGACGATCATGAGAAACCATTTTAATTCTACGACGAACACGCCTTGCACGACGTTGGATAATGTCCTTAGATGAAACCATAATACAAAATCCTTATTTCTTTTTACCTTCTTTACGGAAGATACGTTCATCTGCATGCTTAACACCTTTACCTTTATAAGGCTCAGGCCTACGATACTCACGAATCTCCGCTGCAACTTGTCCAACTTGCTGTTTATCAATTCCAGAAACAACAATTTCCGTTGGCTTAGGAACAGTCACAGTAACACCCGACGGAACTTTATAAACCACATCATGCGAAAAACCCAGAGATAGTTGAACATCCTTACCCTGCAAAGCAGCACGATAACCAACCCCATTAATCTCCAACCTCTTTTCAAAACCATCTTTCACACCACAAAAAATGTTCTCAATCATTGAGCGCGACATACCCCATTTAGAACGCGCATCTTTTGACTGATCCCGCGGCATAACTGATATGATATTGTCCTCAAGTTTGACTAAGACTTCATCATTGACGACGTAACTCAGCTCACCTTTTGGACCTTTTGCCTTAACCAGCTGACCTTCAACAGTAGCAGTAACTCCAGAAGGAATTGAAATGGGTTTCTTTCCAATACGAGACATTGTTCTAACCTACTTTTTCTTCCGTTTTCTTGACATAACTTAGAAAACACGACAAAGGAGTTCTCCACCAACATTCTGTTCACGCGCCTCATGATCTGCCATGACGCCTTTAGGAGTCGATAAAATCGAAATACCAAGGCCATTTGCCACCTGAGGAAGTGACTTAGCAGAAACATACACACGACGCCCTGGCTTTGATACACGTGAAATCTCACGAATAGCAGCCAGCCCTTCAAAATACTTCAATTCGATTTCAATTTCAGCTTTCCCATCACCTAAATCAATTCGATTATATCCGCGAATATAACCTTCCGACTGAAGAACATCAAGAACGTGTGCACGAAGCTTCGAAGCTGGAGTAACTACTTTACCTTTTTTACGACCAAGTGCATTACGAATACGTGTTAACATATCACCAAGAGGATCTGACATAGACATTAAATAATCTCCTCTTACCAACTAGACTTTACAATACCAGGAATATAGCCAATAGAGCCAAGCTCACGCAACGCAATTCGCGACATTTTTAATTTACGATAATAAGCCCGCGGACGACCTGAAACCTCACAGCGATTACGAATACGAACTTTCGAAGAATTACGCGGCAACTCTGCCAACTGAACAGAAGCTTTAAAACGTTCTTCAAGAGAAACCTTCTGATCCATAACTATTGCTTTCAAACGTGCACGACGAGCAGCATAGCACTTTACCATCAACTCACGACGCTTATTTTTTTCAACGGCACTTACTTTGGCCATAATTTCACCTCACTACGCTTGCCGTTACGAACGAAAAGGAAAATTAAAAGCACGCAATAACTCACGAGCTTCATCATCCGTTTTTGCTGTCGTACAAACAATAATATCCATGCCCCAAATTTGATCAACTTTATCATAGTTGATTTCTGGAAACACAATGTGTTCTTTAATACCCATAGCAAAATTGCCACGACCATCAAAACTCTTTGGATTTAAACCACGAAAGTCACGAACCCGCGGAAGAGCAATCGTCACAAGACGATCTAAAAACTCAAACATACGATCTTTACGCAATGTAACTTTAGCCCCAAGAGGCATTCCTTCACGAACCTTAAAGGTCGCAATAGAATTACGCGCACGCGTAACAACAGCCTTCTGACCCGTTATTAGCCCTAAATCCTCAGCGGCAAGGGAAGGTTTCTTGGAATCAGCAGTTGCTTCACCTATCCCCATATTTATTACAACTTTATCAATCCGCGGAATTTGCATTGCATTTCTGTAATTAAACCTCTCTTGAAGCACTTTACGAATCACTTCAAAATAATGCGCTTTCATACGCGGTATTTGTCTTTCCTCAGCCATTAATCAACTCTCCCGAACGCTTGGCAAAACGAACCTTATTACCATCTGCATTCACACGAAAGCCTACACGTGTAGGCCTACCATCTTTAGGATCAGCAATCGCCAAATTAGACAGATGAATCGGAGCTTCTTTAGAAATAATTCCAGCTTCTTGCTTCTGCGTTTGACGTTGATGACGTTTAATCATATTAATCCCACGAACAAAAGCCTTATTCTCTTTTGGACTAACCTTAATTACTTCACCACTACATCCTTTATCCTTACCGGACAAAACAACAACTTTATCACCTTTTCGAATCTTCTGCATAACATTTACTCCTTACAGAACTTCAGGAGCAAGCGAGATGATCTTCATATGATTCCTACCACGCAATTCACGGGGAACAGGTCCAAAGATACGAGTACCGATCGGCTCTTTTTTATTATCCACCAAAACCGCAGCATTACTATCAAAACGAATGACACTACCATCTGCGCGACGAATATCCTTAGCAGTACGAACCACAACAGCTTTCATAACATCACCTTTTTTAACACGTCCACGAGGAATTGCATCCTTAACCGAAACAACAATAATGTCACCGACCGAAGCATATTTCCGCTTTGAACCGCCTAACACTTTGATGCACATGACACGACGCGCTCCAGAATTATCAGCAACGTCGAGGTTTGTTTGCATCTGAATCATGACTGGCCACCTTCTCTTAACACATATATCCGATTGTACCTTTTACACACTCGGATTTGCCTGCCAAATAACGATAAAGTTATCGCCTTCAAATTTATCAATGATAACCACACTGTTAAATTCTAAAACAATAAGCTTAACTCATTACGCTACATTGTCTTTTACAACAATCCAACATTTATCTTTCGAAATTGGTCTAGATTCTTGAATAGAAACTTGATCCCCAATCTTAAATTGGTTGTTTTCGTCATGCGCTTTATAATTTTTAGACTGCCGAACAGTCTTCTTAAGAAGCGGATGAGAATAACGGCGTTCAACTTTGACAACAACAGTCTTATCACTTTTGTCGCTAATAACAACACCCTGCAAAACGCGTTTAGGCATCTCTTATTTCCTTAAACCTTACTTTCACTTATCTTTTGACGAAGAAAAGTTTTAATACGCGCAATATCACGACGAACTTGTCTAACGCGCGCAGTCTTTTCTAATTGACCTGTTGCTTTTTGAAAACGCAAATTAAATTGCTCTTTCTTTAACTTAGCCAATTCATCTTTCATTTGGTCGAGCGTTTGCGCCCGTAATTCTGTGGCTCTCATCGCTTAACCTCACTATTCAGCAATACGCTGGATGAAACGCGTTTTTATAGGCAACTTTGCAGCACCCAATCTTAGTGCTTCACGTGCAACATCCTCCGGAACTCCATCAAGCTCAAACATGACGCGCCCAGGAGCAACACGTGCAGCCCAATAATCAACACTTCCCTTACCTTTACCCATACGAACTTCAGTCGGTTTAGATGTAACCGGAAGATCTGGAAAAATACGAATCCACACACGACCAGAACGCTTCATATAACGTGTAATCGCACGACGCGCCGCTTCAATTTGACGAGCAGTGACCCGCTCCGGCTCAACAGCCTTCAAACCGTAGGCACCGAAATTCAAATCCGTACCACCCTTCGCAAAACCGTGAATACGGCCTTTGAACTGTTTACGGAACTTTGTGCGCTTTGGCTGCAACATTGTTCTCTACTCCAAATTTTAGTTCAATCTCAAAAACTAAGCATTTTCGCGGCGACGATTCGATGAAGAACCAGATTGATCAGCTTCCGTAGCACGACGTTCTGAAGCCATCGGATCATGCTCAAGAATCTCACCCTTAAAGACCCAAACTTTAATACCACAAATACCATAAGCGGTCTTAGCTTCTGCTGTACCGTAATCAACATCAGAACGCAAGGTATGAAGTGGAACACGACCTTCACGATACCATTCCATACGAGCAATTTCAGCACCACCAAGACGGCCAGAACAATTGATACGAATACCTTCCGCACCAAGACGCATAGCAGACTGAACAGCACGCTTCATTGCACGACGAAAAGCAACACGACGCTCTAACTGTTGAGCAATTGATTGCGCAATAATTGTCGCATCAATCTCCGGTTTACGAATCTCCACAATATTCAATGAAGTTTCAGCATCCGTCATTTCTGATAGCTTACGACGAAGCTTTTCGATATCAGCACCCTTTTTACCAATAATCAAACCAGGACGTGCAGAATGAATCGTAATACGACACTTTTTATGAGGACGCTCAATAACAACCTTAGAAATAGCTGCCTGTTTAAGCTCCTCAAGCACATATGAACGAATTTTCAAATCTTCATGAAGAAGGCGCCCATATTCACCACTATCAGCATACCAACGAGAGTCCCAAGTCCGATTAACACCAAGACGAAGTCCTATTGGATTGATCTTCTGCCCCATTACGCGGCCTCCACTTTTTCGGTAACTTCACGAACAATAACAGTAAGATGCGAAAATGGACGTTCAATTCTACTAGCACGCCCTCGACCACGAACATGAAAGCGCTTCATCACTATCGACTTACCAACATAAGCTTCCGCCACAACAAGCGAATCAATATCAAGATCGTGGTTATTTTCTGCATTTGCAATTGCTGATTCAAGCGTTTTTTTCACAGTAGCAGCAATACGCTTGCGTGAAAACATCAAATCAGCGAGCGCTACATTAACTCTTTTACCACGAATCATTGCAGCAACTAAATTAAGCTTCTGCGGACTAACACGAATTGTCCGCGTGACAGCTCTTGCTTCATTATCTTTAAGCTGGCGCGAAACTTTAGCTTTTCCCATTCCTACTTCCTCTTCGCTTTCTTATCGGCACCATGACCATAATAAGTTCGGGTAGGAGCGAACTCACCAAACTTATGCCCAACCATCTCTTCAGAAACAGAAACAGGAATATGCTTATTACCGTTGTAAACACCAAAAGTTAAACCAACAAATTGCGGTAAAATAGTAGAGCGACGACTCCATATTTTTATAACTTCGTTGCGCCCACTTGAACGTACCTTCTCTGCTTTACCAAGAAGATAGCCGTCAACAAACGGACCTTTCCACACTGAACGAACCACCTCAGACTACCTTTCTCATTTCTTGCGTTGATGACGCGTACGCATAATAAATTTATCAGTAGCTTTATTGGAGCGCGTACGCTTACCTTTCGTAGGTTTACCCCAAGGAGATACTGGATGGCGCCCCCCCGATGTACGACCTTCACCGCCACCGTGTGGATGATCAACGGGGTTCATAGCAACACCACGAACATGTGGACGCTTACCACGCCAACGTGACCGACCTGCTTTACCATCATTAATATTCCCATGATCAGGATTTGAAACAGCGCCAACAGTTGCAAAACAGCTACTCGGAACCAAACGCTGCTCACCAGAATTTAAACGAAGAATAGCCATACCATGATCTCGTCCAACCAACTGCGCATAAGCACCTGCTGAACGTGCAATCTGTCCGCCTTTCCCTGGCTTCATCTCAACATTATGAATAATTGTACCTACAGGCATATTAGCAAGAGGCATAGCATTACCTGGTTTAACATCCACATTTAAACCAGCCATAACAGAATCACCAACACCAAGACGCTGTGGTGCAAGAATATAACTCAATTGCCCATCCTCATAGCGGATTAAAGCAATAAAAGCGGTACGATTAGGATCGTATTCTAAACGCTCAACTTTTGCTGAAACATCACGTTTAAGACGCTTAAAGTCGACAAACCGATAACTACGTTTATGTCCACCACCCTGAAAACGAGCAGTAACACGACCGCGATTATTACGTCCACCCTTTGAAGACAAACCTTCAGTTAACATCTTTACAGGTTTTCCCTTATAAAGACAAGAACGTTCCACAATAACAAGCTGACGCTGCCCAGGTGTCGTTGGATTAAACTGCTTAAGTGCCATTATTCCTATCTCCGAGCCTCTTAAAGACCTGTCGAAACGTCGATAGTCTGACCACTGGCCAGAGTTACGATCGCTTTTTTGACATCACTCTGCCGACCAACTATACCTTTGAAACGCTTCACTTTACCCTTACGGACTATCGTGTTAACTGCTTTAACTTTTACGCTAAAAAGCGCTTCAATAGCAGCCTTAATCTCAGGCTTCGTCGCTTTCGGCGCGACATTAAAAGCAACTTGATTATATTCAGAAATCATAGTCGCCTTTTCAGTAATAACTGGACTAATAATTATATCATAATGGCGAAGATCTGTCATTTAAAACGCTCCTCAAGAGCCTCAACAGCTGCTTTTGATAAAACAAGTTTGCTGCGACGCAAAATATCATAAACATTAATTCCCTGAATAGGCAAAATGTCAATATTAGGGATATTAGAGGCTGCACGAAAAAAGTTAATATCAATCTCTTTACCATCAATCAAGAGAGCGTTATTAAATCCAAGCTTAGAAAAATGAGAAACAAGCATTTTCGTTTTAGCATCCTTAACAGTCAACTCATCCACAATAATTAAATCTTTTGCTTTTAATTTTGCAGATAAAGCAAGACGTAACCCAAGAGCACGAATCTTTTTAGGAAGATCATGCGCATGGCTACGAACCACCGGTCCATGTGCCTTACCCCCACCCCTAAACTGCGGTGCACGTGCAGATGAATGTCGAGCACGCCCAGTTCCTTTCTGTTTAAACATTTTTGCCCCTGTTCGCGACACATCAGAACGACCTTGGGATTGATGACTTCCCTGCTGACGACGTGCAAGCTGCCAACGAACAACACGTTGCAAAATATCCTCACGCGGAACAAGATCAAAAATAGCTTCAGAAACCTTTAATTTGCCAGCTTCATTACCATCAAGAGTTTTAATTACAAGATCCATTATTAGGCTCCCTCAACCTCAGAGGTTTCCGTCACCGGAGTAACCATTTCCGCTTTCTCCTTCACAAGACGGCGAATACCAGCAGGCTTTGGAGCATTATCAGGAAGACGCTTCTTCACAGCATCCCGTATCAAAATCCAAGAACCTTTAGAACCAGAAACAGCACCACGCACTAAAATTAAACCACGCTCACTATCAGTGGAAATAACTTCAATATTCTGTGTTGTTACACGCACTTGCCCCATATGGCCAGCCATTTTTTTACCTTTAAAAACTTTACCAGGATCTTGGCACTGCCCTGTAGAACCATGAGCACGATGTGTAATCGAATTACCATGAGAAGCACGATGCCCACCAAAGTTATGTCGTTTCATAACACCAGCAAACCCCTTACCAATACTGGTACCAGTCACATCAACTCTTTGTCCTGGAACAAAATGTTCCACTGTAATCTCAGTACCAACATCAAGAAGATTGTCGGGACTCACACGAAACTCTGCTATTTTGGCTTTAGGCTCAACAGAAGCCTTAGCAAAATGTCCACGAAGAGCTTGTGAAGTATTCTTAACCTTAGCAAAGCCTACACCTAATTGAACAGCAGTATAACCATTCTTTTCAACTGTACGCTGAGCAACGACTTGACAATTCTCCAAACGAAGTACCGTCACCGGCACATGCTCACCAGCATCATTATAAATACGGGTCATGCCCAGCTTCTGTGCTATTACACCTGAACGCATCGGGTCTGTTCCTTCTGTCCTCAAACCTCAGAGCTTAATTTCTACATCCACACCAGCAGAAAGATCGAGCTTCATAAGCGCATCCACTGTTTGCGGCGTTGGATCAACAATGTCAAGAAGACGCTTATGTGTTCGCATCTCAAACTGCTCACGACTTTTCTTATCGATATGCGGTCCACGATTGACCGTAAACTTCTCAATCCGCGTCGGAAGCGGAATGGGACCACGGACATTTGCACCGGTACGTTTAGCAGTCGATACGATCTCACGCGTCGACGTATCAAGAATTCTATGATCAAACGCTTTCAAGCGAATGCGAATATTCTGACTGTTCATGCTCTTTATTTCCCTGTTATACAAAGTGCCTTCAATAATCAAAGCACTCAACAAGCATTATTTATTCAATGATCTTAGAGACGATACCGGCACCAACAGTACGACCACCTTCACGAATAGCAAAACGAAG
>NZ_JBHIMS010000022.1:0-77380 GCF_042194285.1 Bartonella sp. MM97QHHN
CTTCGTTTTGCTATTCGTGAAGGTGGTCGTACTGTTGGTGCCGGTATCGTCTCTAAGATCATTGAATAAATAATGCTTGTTAAAGGGGTGTTAAAAGTGTTTTAGTTTTGAGAGTTAGGGGTATAGCTCAGTTGGTAGAGCGGCGGTCTCCAAAACCGCAGGTCGCGGGTTCAAGTCCTGCTGCCCCTGCCAAAGGGGGTACATATAAGGGAGTGGATTTTGCTGCCTTTTTCGCTTTTTTTGATATGGGGCTTGTTTTTTTGTGTGTGAAACGGTATTGAATAGAAAGTAAGGAAATTGCATAAGTCTGAAAGTTGGCTTTTGCATTTTTTTCCTGTTTATTTTATTCTATAAAACACAATAGGACTAGAGAGAGTATAGTGTGACGATGGCATCTAAAACCAATCCGATTACCTTTTTGAAGCAGGTTTATGCAGAAACAATTAAAGTGAAATGGCCTACACGTCGTGAGACGGTTATTTCTACTATTATGGTTTTGTTGGTAACTGCATTGGCTTCAACTTTCTTTTTTATTGTGGATCAGGTTATGCATTTTGGTGTTTGGCGGGTTATTGATCTTCTGAAATATCTTTTTAGTTGAGAATGTAAGGAAGTGTGACTGTGGCAGCTCGTTGGTATATTGTTCAGGCATATTCAAACTTTGAAAAGAAAGTAGCGGAAGCTATTGATAAGGAGGCAAAGCAAAAGGGACTTGATCATCTTTTTGAAAAGATTTTTGTTCCAACAGAGCGTGTTGTAGAGGTTCGTCGTGGACGCAAAGTTGATACTGAGCGAAAATTTTTTCCTGGTTATGTTCTTGTTCGTGCTGAGTTAACAGATGAAGTTTATCATCTTATTAAGAATACGCCTAAAGTGACAGGTTTTTTAGGATCAGATGCGCGTCCTGTTCCCATTTCTGATCGAGAGGTTGAGCAAATTCTCAAACAAGTTCAGGAAAGGGTTGAGTCTCCAAAGTCTTCTGTATTGTTTGAGGTTGGAGAGCAAGTTCGCGTTGCTGATGGTCCTTTTGTTTCGTTTAATGGAATTGTTCAAGAGGTTGAAGAAGAGCGCTCTCGTCTTAAGGTTGAAGTGCTTATTTTTGGGCGTCCTACGCCTGTTGATTTGGAATTTAGTCAGGTTGAAAAACTCTGATTAAACTTAGAGTAGTTTTAATTACTTTAAGGAAGGAGTGGGAGGTGATTTATAGCTTTTGTCGGCTTAATGATCCGAACCACGTGACTGCAAGCGGGTAACGGGCAAGATGAATTGTCAGTATACCAGTAAAATTAAAGGCAGATTGTTATGGCAAAAAAAAGTATAGGTCAGCTTAAGTTGCAGGTCCCTGCAGGAGCTGCTACTCCATCTCCACCGATTGGTCCAGCTCTTGGGCAGCGTGGTATTAATATCATGGAATTTTGTAAGGCGTTTAATGCAGCGACACAAGAAATGGAAAAGGGGGCACCGATTCCAGTTGTTATTACGTATTACCAAGATAAATCTTTCACATTTTCTCTCAAGACGCCTCCTGTATCATTCTTTTTAAAGAAGGAAGCAAACCTGAAATCTGGCTCAAAAGAGCCTGGTAAAGTGTCTGTAGGAAGCATTTCTCGCGATAAAATTCGTTCGATTGCGGAATCAAAGATGAAAGATCTTAATGCGAATGACATTGAGGCAGCAATGCGTATGGTTGAAGGTTCTGCTCGCTCGATGGGCTTGGAAGTGGTGGGCTAATATTATGGCAAAAGTAGCAAAAAGAATAAAAAATATCCGAAAAGATATTGATTTTAATGAACTTTACGCTTTAAAAGATGCCGTTTCAATGGTTAAGGAGCGTGCTGTTGCTAAGTTTGATGAAACAATCGAAATTTCAATGAACTTGGGTGTTGATCCTCGTCATGCTGATCAAATGGTTCGAGGCGTTGCTCATTTGCCTAATGGAACAGGGAGAAATATTCGTGTTGCCGTTTTTGCTCGTGGGGATAAGGCTGAGGAAGCTAAGGCGGCAGGAGCTGATATTGTGGGTGCCGAAGATTTATTTGAAAGCGTTAATAGAGGGACTATAGATTTTGATCGTTGTATTGCAACGCCAGACATGATGCCTCTTGTTGGTCGTCTTGGTAAGATTCTTGGTCCACGGAGTTTGATGCCGAATCCGAAAGTTGGTACTGTAACACTTGATGTCGCCGGTGCTGTCAAAGCTTCTAAAGGTGGTGCTGTTGAGTTTCGTGTGGAAAAAGCTGGTATTGTGCATGCTGGTATTGGTAAGGCTTCTTTTGGTGTTGAAAAAATCGTAGAAAATATAAAAGCCTTTGCAAGTGCAGTTATTAAAGCCAAACCACAAGGTGCAAAAGGTGAGTATATTAAGCGCGTTGCTGTTTCGTCGACTATGGGAATTGGTGTTAAAGTTGATCCAGCAACGGTTCGTTCAGAGCTAGTATAAGCTGATTTATAATTTTGTTTTGGGGTATGGGAATATCAAAATTGTATTTAAAATGCTGATTTTGATCAGCTCGCTATCTAAGCTTTATAGGGCTTAGGTTGTACCGGGAGAAATTCCGGAATATCCTGTCCGAGATTGTAGGTGATGCTTTTAAGTATCTTAATCAAAAAAAACCTGCATGAGACTGGGGTAAAAACTGAGAGTTAAAAGACTTAAAGGGTTTGAGCCAAGGTTGCCTTTGAGCGCTGTGCGTGAAAAAGGGGACAGGATCCTCATCGGTGACATGAAGTGTTTTATGTTATCAAAGGTAACCAACAGGTTTGTTTTAAGCAAATCTGTTAAATGGAGAGAGACAGTGAATAGAGCGGAAAAACGCGAATTTGTTACATGGCTTAACGAGGCTTTTCGGAAGTCTGGTTCTGTTGTTGTTGCACATTATTCCGGTCTGACAGTTTCACAGATGAATGATTTGCGTTCGAAAATGGGTGAAGCTGGCGGTGCCGTTAAGGTCGCCAAAAACCGTCTTGCTAAAATCGCTCTTCAGGGCACGGAATCTGAATCGATAGTGGATTTGTTTACTGGACAAACACTTATTGCTTATTCAGAAGATCCAATCACAGCACCGAAAGTTGCTGTTGATTTTGCGAAAAGCAATGACAAATTTGTCATACTTGGCGGTTCAATGGGTGCAACAAGTTTAACTGTAGATGCTGTGAAGTCATTGGCTTCATTGCCTTCATTAAACGAGTTGCGTGCAAAACTTGTGGGTATGATTTCTACCCCTGCGACCCGTATTGCACAGGTTGTTAATGCCCCTGCTGGTCAGGTTGCACGTGTCATTGGAGCATATGCTCAGGAGGATAAGGCGGCTTAAGGCTGTTTGTATTCACGTTTATGGAAGAGCTTTAATGCTTTTCTGTTTTTTTGAATAAGATTTAATAATGGTTAAAATCTTTTAATTGAAGGAATTTAAAAATGGCTGATCTAGAGAAGATCGTAGAAGACCTTTCTAATCTAACCCTTTTGGAAGCCGCTGAGCTTTCTAAGTTACTTGAAGAAAAGTGGGGAGTTTCGGCTGCTGCTCCTGTAGCTGTCGCTGCTGTTGCTGGTGCTGCTGCTCCAGCTGCTGAAGAAAAAACAGAATTTGATGTTATTCTTGTTGAAGGTGGCGCACAAAAAATTAATGTTATTAAGGAAGTTCGTGCTCTTACTGGACTTGGTCTTAAAGAAGCTAAAGATCTGGTTGAAGGTGCACCTAAGCCTATTAAAGAGGCTGCTTCTAAAGAAGAAGCAGAAAAAATTAAATCTCAACTTGAAGCTGCCGGTGCTAAGGTGGAACTTAAGTAAATTTAATTTTATCGGCGGGCATTTATGTTCGCCGATTTTCTTTCTCTTAATACAAAGAGGGAAAATAATGAGTAAAAAACCTTTTCCCAATGGTTTCGTAACAGGAATGGGATAGGTTTGGATTACTTACCCCTTCATCATAGAGTCAAAGAGATAAATGGCTTATGTTGGTGGGGAAAGTTAATGATGCTCATTATTGAGTGTCAAGTGAACTGGTCTGCATATGCAGGTTAATGGTATAAGGCTTTCAAGGTTGGTCTACCTTGAAGAGTAAAGATCAAGGAGCGACGATGGCTCAGACTCACGCAATGATGTCTCAATTCAATGGTCGTAAGCGCGTACGGAAATTTTTTGGTAAGATTCCTGAAGTAGCAGAAATGCCAAATCTTATTGAGGTTCAAAAAGCCTCATACGATCAATTTCTCATGGTTGAGGAACCGAAAGGTGGACGACCAGATGAAGGTTTGCAAGCTGTTTTTAAATCGGTTTTTCCTATTTCAGATTTTTCCGGTACAGCTATGCTTGAGTTTGTAGGTTATGAATTTGATTTACCAAAATTTGATGTTGAAGAGTGCCGTCAACGTGATTTAACTTATGCTGCCCCATTAAAGGTCATATTGCGTTTGATTGTTTTTGATGTTGATGAGGATACTGGCTCCAAAGATATCAAAGACATTAAAGAGCAAGGCGTTTATATGGGTGATATGCCTTTAATGACGACGAATGGTACCTTTATTGTTAATGGTACGGAGCGTGTTATTGTTTCTCAGATGCATCGTTCTCCTGGTGTCTTTTTTGACCATGATAAAGGAAAGTCCCATTCATCAGGAAAGCTTCTTTTTGCTGCTCGTGTTATTCCGTATCGAGGTTCTTGGCTTGATATTGAGTTTGATGCTAAGGACATCATTTATGCGCGTATTGATCGACGGCGCAAGATTCCTGTTACTAGTCTTTTGATGGCATTAGGTATGGATGCGTCGGATATTTTATCGACGTTTTATGATAAAGTGACTTATGAGCGTGATGGAGAAGGATGGCGAGTTCCTTATTCTGTGGATCGCTTTAAAGGAATGAAGCTCATTTCTGACCTTATAGATGCAGATAGTGGTGAAGTCGTTGCGGAGGCTGGTAAAAAATTAACAGTTCGTACTGCGAAGTCTTTGGTAGAAAAAGGACTTAAAGCGGTTAAAGTTAGTGAAGATGATTTATTAGGTTGTTATCTAGCCGAAGATATCGTCAATTACGAAACAGGTGAAATCTACCTTGAAGCTGGTGATGAAATTGACGAAAAAGTATTAAAAATTCTGCTCGATGTTAGTGCTGATCAAGTCAATATTCTTGATATTGATCACATGAATATTGGCGCTTACATCCGCAATACTTTGAAGGTGGATAAAAATGAAAGTCGGCAGGATGCGTTATTTGATATTTACCGGGTGATGCGTCCAGGTGAACCTCCAACAATCGATACAGCAGAAGCAATGTTCCATTCATTGTTTTTTGATCCAGAGCGTTATGATCTTTCAGCTGTCGGGCGTGTTAAGATGAATTTACGTATGGATCTTGATTGTCCAGACACAGTTCGTATTTTACGCCAAGAGGATATTCTTGCTGTTGTTAAGATGTTGGTTGAATTGCGTGATGGACGTGGTGAAATTGATGATATTGATAATCTTGGCAACCGTCGCGTTCGTTCCGTTGGGGAGTTGATGGAAAATCAATATCGCATTGGTCTTCTTCGTATGGAGCGTGCGATAAAAGAGCGTATGTCATCGGTTGAAATTGATACAGTTATGCCACAGGATTTAATCAATGCAAAGCCTGCGGCAGCAGCGGTCCGTGAATTTTTTGGGTCTTCACAATTGTCGCAGTTTATGGATCAAACCAATCCATTGTCAGAAATTACCCATAAGCGCCGTCTTTCTGCTCTTGGTCCAGGTGGTTTGACTCGTGAACGTGCGGGTTTTGAAGTCCGTGACGTACATCCTACGCATTATGGTCGTATTTGTCCGATTGAAACACCAGAAGGCCCCAATATTGGTCTGATTAACTCCTTAGCAACATTTGCGCGAGTTAACAAATATGGCTTTATTGAAAGCCCATATCGAAAAATTATTGATGGGAAAGTCACAAAAGAAGTTATTTATCTTTCAGCGATGGAAGAAGCAAAGCATTATGTCGCTCAGGCTAATTCTTCATTAGATAACGAAGGTCGTTTTATAGAAGAGTTTGTTGTTTGCCGTCATGCTGGTGAAGTTTTAATGGCGCCGCGTGATCATGTTGATTTGATGGATGTTTCACCAAAACAGTTGGTTTCAGTTGCAGCAGCGCTTATTCCTTTTTTGGAAAATGATGATGCGAATCGTGCGCTTATGGGATCGAACATGCAGCGTCAAGCAGTTCCTCTTGTACGCGCTGAAGCGCCATTTGTTGGGACGGGAATGGAATCTATTGTTGCGCGCGATTCAGGAGCTGCTGTAAGTGCAAAACGTAGTGGTGTTGTTGATCAAGTCGATGCTACCCGTATTGTTATCCGTGCAACAGAAGATTTAGATCCTTCAAAATCAGGCGTTGATATTTACCGCTTACAGAAATTTCAGCGTTCTAATCAGTCCACTTGTATTAATCAGCGTCCTCTTGTACATGTCGGTGATAGGGTAGAGAAAGGTGATATCATTGCAGATGGTCCATCCACGGATCTTGGTGATTTGGCTCTTGGGCGGAATGTTCTCGTAGCCTTTATGCCTTGGAATGGATACAATTATGAAGATTCTATTTTGTTATCCGAGCGCATTGTTGCTGATGATGTGTTTACTTCAATTCATATTGAGGAATTTGAAGTTGCGGCACGCGATACAAAACTTGGACCTGAGGAAATTACGCGCGACATTCCTAATGTTGCGGAAGAAGCGTTAAGAAATCTTGATGAAGCTGGCATTATTTATATTGGTGCTGAAGTTCAACCAGGTGATATTTTAGTTGGAAAGATTACCCCGAAAGGTGAAAGTCCCATGACGCCGGAAGAAAAGCTTCTGCGTGCAATTTTTGGGGAAAAGGCATCCGATGTTCGTGATACTTCTATGCGTATGCCTCCTGGGACTTTTGGTACTGTTGTTGAAGTTCGCGTTTTTAATCGCCATGGCGTGGAAAAAGATGAACGTGCGATGGCAATTGAGCGTGAAGAAATTGAGCGTTTAGCAAAAGACCGTGATGATGAACAGTCTATTCTTGATCGCAATGTTTATGCGCGCCTCACCGATATGTTGACAGGTAAAGTTGCTGTAGAAGGTCCGAAAGGCTTTTCGGGCAGCAAAAAGCTTGATAGTACAGTAATGGGGCATTATCCACGATCCCAGTGGTGGCAATTTGCTGTTGAGGATGAAAAGCTTCAAAATGAAATTGAAGCTTTGCGCAAGCAATATGATGAATCAAAAGAAGCATTACAACGTCGCTTTATGGATAAGGTTGAAAAGGTCCAAAGAGGTGATGAAATGCCTCCTGGTGTCATGAAAATGGTGAAGGTTTTTGTGGCTGTGAAGCGCAAAATCCAACCAGGTGACAAGATGGCGGGACGTCACGGGAATAAGGGTGTTGTTTCACGTATTCTTCCCGTAGAAGATATGCCATTTCTTGAAGATGGGACCCATGCTGATATCGTCTTGAATCCGCTTGGTGTGCCTAGTCGTATGAATGTTGGACAAATTCTTGAAACGCATCTTGGTTGGGCATGTGCGGGGATGGGCAAGAAGATTGGTGCTTTGTTAGAGTTATATCAAGAGACTGGGGATATATTGCCGTTGCGTCAGCGTATTGAAAATCTTATGCCTGATGATAATCATAATGAACCAGTTCGTCAGTATGATAATGAAAGCCTTTACAAATTGGCATTGCAGATGAAGAAAGGGGTTTCAATTGCAACGCCTGTTTTTGATGGAGCACATGAGTCTGATATTAACATGATGCTGGAAGACGCAGGCTTAGATAGTTCAGGGCAGGTTACGCTTTATGATGGTCGTACTGGGGAGCCTTTTGATCGTCCAGTAACGGTGGGATATATTTACATGTTGAAATTGCATCACCTTGTTGATGATAAGATTCATGCACGTTCTATTGGTCCCTATTCACTTGTTACGCAGCAGCCATTAGGAGGTAAGGCACAATTTGGTGGTCAGCGTTTTGGTGAAATGGAGGTTTGGGCACTTGAAGCTTATGGTGCTGCATACACTTTGCAGGAGATGCTAACAGTAAAATCAGATGATGTGGCTGGTCGAACAAAAGTCTATGAGGCAATTGTGCGTGGTGATGATACATTTGAGGCAGGTATACCCGAAAGCTTTAATGTGTTGGTAAAAGAAATGCGCTCACTTGCTCTTAATGTGGAGCTTGATGATGCGCGTGAACTTATTGCACAGCGGGCATTGTCTGATACGGCAGAATAATAATTCAAGGAGCGCACTAGAAAAAGGTGCGCTCTTATTACTTTAAGAGGCTCAATAACCTTATTAAGGCTATACAGGTCATTTTTAAAAGTAAATGTCTTTTAAAGAAGATCTGTTATAAAATAGATGAGATATTACAACAGGTTCTAAGAATCTTTGAAGGAGAACAGCATGAACCACGAGGTCATGAATCTTTTCAATCCTCAAGCGCCAGCGCAGACATTTGACTCTATTCGTATTTCTATTGCGAGTCCTGAGAAAATTTTGTCCTGGTCGTATGGTGAGATTAAGAAGCCTGAGACGATTAATTATCGGACTTTTAAACCAGAGCGTGATGGTCTTTTTTGTGCACGTATATTTGGCCCTATTAAGGACTATGAATGTCTATGTGGCAAATATAAACGCATGAAGTATAAGGGCATTATTTGTGAAAAATGTGGTGTAGAGGTTACTCTTTCCCGCGTACGTCGTGAGCGTATGGGGCATATTGAACTTGCGGCACCCGTTGCGCATATATGGTTTCTTAAATCATTACCAGGTCGTATTTCTACACTTTTAGATTTAACTTTAAAAGATATTGAACGGGTTCTTTATTTTGAGAATTATATTGTAACCGAACCAGGATTGACGTCTCTTAAGCTCCATCAGCTTCTTTCTGAAGAAGAATATATGCTTGCTATTGATGAATTTGGAGAAGATCAGTTTACAGCTATGATTGGCGCTGAAGCTATTTACGAGCTTTTAGCTAGTATGGAGTTAGATAAAATCGCTAATGATTTGCGTCTTGAATTAGCTGAAACAACTTCAGAGTTAAAGCAGAAAAAATTGATTAAACGACTTAAAATCGTTGAAAATTTTCTTGAATCTGGAAATAAGCCAGAGTGGATGATTATGAAAACAATTCCGGTTATTCCACCGGATTTGCGTCCATTGGTTCCGCTTGATGGTGGGCGTTTTGCGACATCAGATCTGAATGATCTTTATCGGCGTGTTATTAATCGTAATAACCGCTTGAAACGGCTGATTGAATTGCGTGCTCCTGGAATTATCGTACGCAATGAAAAGCGTATGGTACAAGAAGCTGTTGATGCATTGTTTGATAATGGACGGCGTGGGCGTGTGATTACTGGAGCCAATAAACGTCCTCTTAAGTCTTTATCAGATATGTTGAAGGGCAAGCAAGGACGTTTTCGTCAGAACTTACTTGGGAAGCGTGTTGATTACTCGGGGCGTTCTGTTATCGTGACGGGTCCTGAATTAAAATTGCATCAATGTGGTCTTCCCAAAAAAATGGCTCTTGAATTATTTAAGCCTTTTATTTATGCGCGGCTTGATGCAAAAGGCTATTCATCAACGGTAAAGCAGGCAAAGAAGCTTGTTGAAAAAGAACATCCAGAAGTTTGGGATATCTTGGATGAGGTTATTCGTGAACACCCTGTTTTACTCAACCGTGCGCCAACATTGCACCGTTTGGGGATTCAGGCTTTTGAACCTATCTTAATTGAAGGCAAAGCTATTCAACTTCATCCACTGGTGTGTACTGCTTTTAATGCAGATTTTGATGGTGATCAGATGGCGGTTCACGTGCCGCTTTCTCTTGAAGCACAGCTTGAAGCCCGTGTTTTGATGATGTCCACCAATAATATTCTTCATCCGGCCAATGGTGCTCCCATTATTGTTCCCTCACAGGATATGGTTCTTGGTCTTTATTATCTTTCAATTGTTTCTGAAAAAGAACCAGGTGAAGGAATGGCCTTTTCTGATATAGGTGAGCTTCATTATGCCTTGGAAAATAAGGTTATAACGCTTCATACGAAGATTAAAGGCCGTGTTAAGAATATGGGGAAGGATGGAAAAGAAGTCTCTAAACTTTATGATACGACACCTGGTCGTTTGATTATCGGTGAGCTTTTGCCAAGAAGTGCGGATATCTCATTTGATATTGTCAATCAAGAGATGACGAAAAAGAACATTTCTAAAATGATTGATCATGTTTATCGGCACTGTGGACAAAAAGAGACGGTTATTTTTTGTGACCGTATTATGCAGCTTGGCTTTTCTTATGCTTGTCGTGCAGGAATTTCATTCGGTAAGGACGATATGGTTATTCCTGATAGTAAGTCGCGTTTAGTCGCAGAAACAGAAGCTTTGGCTAAGGAGTACGAACAGCAATATAATGATGGTTTGATTACACAAGGTGAAAAATACAATAAGGTTGTAGATGCTTGGGGTAAATGTACAGATCGCGTTGCAGATGAAATGATGAAACGTATTCAAGCCGTCGATTTTGATCCTAAAACAGGTCGTCAACGGCCGATGAACTCTATCTATATGATGTCGCACTCTGGTGCTCGTGGTTCTGCTAACCAGATGAGACAATTGGCCGGTATGCGTGGATTAATGGCAAAACCATCGGGTGAAATTATTGAAACACCCATTATTTCCAATTTTAAAGAAGGTCTAACTGTTAATGAATACTTCAATTCCACGCATGGTGCACGTAAAGGACTTGCTGATACTGCGTTAAAGACGGCGAACTCTGGTTATTTAACACGGCGTCTTGTTGATGTTGCACAGGATGCTATTATTTCAGCAGTTGATTGTGGTACCGCAAAAGGGCTTACCATGCAGCCGATTGTTGATGCAGGACAAATTGTTGCCTCCCTTGGGCAAAGAATTCTTGGTCGTACAGCGCTTGTTGATATTCTACATCCTGTCTCTGGAGAGGTTATCCTTGAAGGTGGAGCAATGATTGAGGAAGCTGATGTCGCGAAGATTGAAGCAGCTGGAATTCAATCTGTTCAAATTCGTTCTGCATTAACATGTGAAACACGTCTTGGTGTTTGTGCAAAATGCTATGGTCGTGATTTGGCGCGTGGAACACCTGTTAATCAGGGAGAAGCCGTTGGTGTTATTGCTGCTCAATCCATTGGTGAGCCGGGAACACAGCTTACTATGCGTACTTTCCACTTAGGAGGAACTGCGCAGGTTGTTGATTCATCGTATTTAGAGGCATCTTATGAAGGTAAGGTGGAGATTCGTAATCGTAATGTGGTTCGTAACTCTGAAGGCCATTTGGTTGTTATGGGGCGTAATATGGCTATCCTTATCAAGGATGAGTTAGGAAAAGAGCGCGTTGTACATCGTGTTAGCTATGGTGCTCATATTTTTGTTGATGATGGTGATGTGGTTAAACGTGGCCAACGTATAGCAGAATGGGATCCTTATACACGTCCAATTTTAACGGAAGTTGAAGGCTATGTGGGTTTTGAAGATATGATTGATGGTTTATCTGTCACTGAAACAGCTGATGAATCTACGGGTATTACGAAGCGTTTGGTGATTGATTGGCGCGCTAATCCACGTGGTGCGGATCTTAAACCAGCTATTATTATTCACACGGATAAAGAAGGTGAATCCATTGCTAAATTGTATAAGGGAGGTGAAGCCCGTTATATGATGTCAGTGGAAACTATTCTTTCTGTTGAGCTTGGTGCTCATGTTAAGGCTGGTGATGTTATTGCTCGTTTGCCAATGGAAAGTGCCAAGACGAAAGATATTACGGGTGGTCTTCCTCGTGTGGCTGAGCTTTTTGAAGCGCGTCGTCCAAAGGATCATGCGATTATTGCTGAAGTTAGTGGCACGATTCGATTCGGCCGTGGTTATAAGAATAAACGTCGTATCATTATTGAACCAAATGATGAAACTCTTGAGGCAGTAGAATACTTGATTCCAAAAGGTAAGTTGTTCCATTTCCAAGAAGGCGATCAAATTGAAAAGGGAGATTATATCCTTGATGGTAATCCAGCACCTCATGACATCTTGGCGATTAAGGGGGTTGAAGCTTTGGCATCTTATCTTGTTAATGAGATTCAGGAGGTTTATCGTTTGCAGGGAGTTCTTATTAATGATAAGCACATTGAAGTGATTGTTCGTCAAATGTTGCAAAAAGTTGAAATTACAGAATCTGGAGATTCTGGTTATATTCCAGGTGATAATGTTGATCGTATTGAACTTGATGAAATCAATGATAATTTGATTGCAGAAGGGAAGAAACCTGCATCTGGTAATCCCATTCTTCTTGGAATTACAAAAGCTTCTCTTCAAACGCCTTCTTTCATTTCGGCGGCATCGTTTCAGGAAACAACACGTGTTCTTACTGAAGCAGCAGTTTCTGGTAAAATTGATACTTTGCAAGGACTTAAAGAGAACGTTATTGTCGGTCGTCTTATTCCAGCAGGTACGGGTGGTACAATTTCTCAAATCCGTCGTATTGCTGCAGTTCGTGATGATTTGATTGTAGATGAGCAGCGTAAGTCTAGTAATAACGAAGTGGCTAAGGCTATGTTGACAAATATGACAACCGGGGCCGTTGCTGAATAATTTAAATACAACACCACATAATATAAAAACGTCTGAATAGAAAGTTCAGACGTTTTTTATTTCGAAATGCAGAAGTTGTATATTTTCTTGAAAAATATCAAAAATTATAAGGCGATAGTTATTTTAAACATCTTTAGTAGCTTATTGTTTTGTAATGATGCTTATCTTTCTTGTTGTTTCATTTTAAAGTTTCTTAATTTCTGCAGGCAGTATAGAAAGTTTTTTCCCAAATATGTGAAACTCAAAAATCATATTCAAGGAAAAGAGTTGATTATCTACAAATCAAATAATGATTGATTTTAAACTTTAGGAAAATTTTTAATTGATATCTTCTATAGAGATTTAAAAGGATTTATAATGAAAGATCAATAGTCTTTCTGTAATCTAAAAATAATTGATTTTCTACTATACAATGTTTATGAATGTATTTTCTTCTAAATTAAAATGCAGAAAAGTAGAGATTAAGGTGCTCACTAAGTTTTATAAAAAATAGACATATTTCTTATAACAATGTGATCTATGCAGACAGAATAATAAAATGTACGAATATTATTCAATTGGAAAATTAACACGTGAGTTTTCAATAATAGCTCGAACTTTGCTATGAAGAAGAGGGACTTCTTATCCCTTTTCGGTGTGGAAGTACACGGCTTTATACATAAACGGATCGTCATAAGTTAAAACAAATCCTGTATGCTAACAGAGTAAAATTTTCGTTGTCTGAAATATCTGATATGTTGACAATGGTTGGAAAACCACCTGATGATGAGAAAAAGCTTAAGAAATTAATTGCAGGAATTCATAAAAAACGAACTGATTTAAAGCAGATGCAGCATGATGTTGATGATCTTCTACAGGATTTAGAACGAATTGAAGAGAGTTTTTTTGAGAGCTTAGCGGAGTTGGGGGTTAGTCATTGATTATAAATTTATTTTGTCTTCTTTTAGACAAATTTCTTTCTCTTAAAAGAGATAGATTATACTATCTCTAAGGGGAATATTTACCACTGCGTGAAATGTGTAAGTCATTTAAAGAAATAGAGTGTTTGAAAAAGCTGCAAAGGTATTTTCGCAGTATATTATCCTTGATAAGAAAAAACTATTTTTCATAAAGAAAGTAAAAACAATGACAGTTTCTCCTATGAGTGTTTTTCAATCTATTTTGTCACGAAAGTCAATTCGCGCTTTTACTGATCAGCCAGTTAGTTTGGAAACAATCAAAGAAATCTTAAAACTTGCAGCACGTGCACCATCTGGAACAAATATTCAGCCATGGCAAGTAATTGTGCTTACAGGAAGTGTATTACAGAAAGTAGGGCAAGAGCTTTCACAACTTGTGCTTTCAGGTGTAAAAGGAGAGCGTGAATATAGTTATTATCCACGTCAGTGGCGTGAGCCTTATATTTCAAGGCGTCGAAAAGTTGGTTTGGATCTTTATCAGAGTCTTGGAATTCAAAAAGATGATGAAGAAAAAGTACTTCATCAAAAGGCGCGAAATTTTTTATTTTTTGATGCACCTGTAGGACTCTTATTTACAATGGATCACGACATGGAAATGGGGAGTTGGCTTGATTTGGGTATGTTTATGCAGACCATTATGTTAGCTGCACGTGGATTTGGATTAGATACCTGTCCTCAAGCTGCTTTTGCTGATTATCATAAACAGATTCGTACGCTTTTATCTATTCCTTCTGATCGCCATATTATCTGTGGTATGGCACTTGGTTATCGCGATATGAGTGCTCCAGAAAACAATTTTGAGACAGAACGAGAATCGTTAGAAAAATTTGTACGTTTCATTGAAACATATCCATAAAATATTTTATAAAATTAAGCATACGTTTTGAAGAACTTAGTGCATTATGAAAAATATTTCCGATAAGATTTCTCATCCTTATTGAATTTTAATATTGCATATTAACACTTATTTTACTACGCTTCAAACATTAGGAGTTGTGACTCTAGGGGCATTGTCCGTTTTAAAGGTTGGCTAATGGAAAACACTATAGAAAGAAAGTGTTGGGTGGTAGCAAGACGAGCGACATTCGTGTTTATTGTTGTCATTTTTTTAGTTTATCTCGCAATTTGATTTTAAACGGAAGAAACGTTATGAAAAAGCATATATGCTCAAGCTGTACTATAGTTTAAGGTGATACGTGTTTCTATCTGTTTTTGAACTTTTTAAAATTGGGATTGGTCCTTCTAGCTCACATACGATGGGACCAATGACAGCTGCTAATATGTTTTTGCAAAAGATAGGAGATTTTTCTCAGTCGTCTGATGTTCAAGTTTCTCGTATACGTGTTTATCTTTATGGTTCTTTAGCTTTCACGGGTATTGGTCATGCAACAGATAGAGCTATCATATTAGGACTTTTAGGAGAAAAAGCTTCTACTGTTGATCCTGATAGCATGGGGTTTCTGTTAGAAAAAGTTATACGTGAAAAAAAAGTGCAACCAGTAGGTCATCCCGCTTATCAGTTTGATGTGCAACGTGATCTTATTTTTGAACGAAAGCAAATCCTCCCTGGACATACAAATGGACTAGCCTTTGAAGGACTTGATACTGATGGGAATGTTCTGTTGCGGCAGATTTATTATTCTATCGGTGGTGGCTTTGTTGTGACTGAGGATGAATTAAGCCATATGAATGATAATATACAACCAGAAGCATTTGAGGTACCATATCCATTCGATTCTGCTTGTACAATGTTATCAATGGCAGAAAAATCAGGACTTTCAATTGCTGAAATGAAGCGCTTAAATGAAGAAACAAAGATAGAGCGTTCTTCTCTTGATGTAGGGCTTGATGAAATTTTTTCAGCGATGACAAATTGCATTGATAGAGGTCTTTCACAAGAAGGTGAGTTGCCTGGTGGATTGCGTGTTCTAAGGCGCGCTAAAAAGCTGCATGAAACGCTTTTGGAAAAACAAAAGAAAAATTACAATTATCCACTTTGGGCAAATGATTGGCTTTCGGTATATGCTATAGCCGTCAATGAGGAAAATGCAGCAGGTGGTCGTGTTGTTACAGCACCAACAAATGGAGCAGCCGGTGTCGTCCCAGCCGTTTTGCGTTATTATCTTCAATTTAATGATGATTCAGATCGAGAGGGAATACATAATTTTCTATTAACGGCAGCAGCTATAGGCGGTGTTATCAAACATAATGCCTCTATTTCTGGTGCAGAAGTTGGGTGTCAAGGTGAAGTTGGAACGGCATCTTCAATGGCCGCAGCAGGGTTGACCGCAGCGTTAGGTGGAACACCAGCTCAAATTGAAAATGCGGCAGAAATTGCGCTTGAACATCACTTGGGAATGACATGTGATCCTGTTGCAGGTCTTGTACAAGTTCCTTGTATTGAGCGTAATGCAATGGGAGCTGTTAAGGCGGTAACGGCTTCTTCTCTTGCATTATATGGTAATGGAGATCATTTTGTTTCTCTTGATGCTTGTATAGAAACAATGCGCCAGACTGGTCATGATATGAGTGAACGCTATAAAGAGACAAGTAAAGGTGGTCTTGCAGTCAATGTGATATCTTGTTAAGAGCTGGAACATTTTTCAATCCATAACTGGACTTTTGGGAGAGAGATCGTATTTTCTGATAAAGCTTATGTTTTTTCAGCGTTTATGTTGTATGGGGAGCGTTATTAAGAGGGACTTTCTTTATTGAACTTTTACAATAATCCCATCAAATGATAAGCTTTCATCTAATGAAGCTATTCATTTTTTCCAGAAAGATATCAAGGATAATTTTTATATTAAATCCAAAAGTGGAAAAATATTGGGTATTTTTATGTCCTTAACAATGTTTTTATTGAAAGCTTGGAGATATTGGATAGTTGGAAAAGCTGTCAGAAAAATTCAACAATTTAAGAAAAAAGTATGTTTATCAAAGGGTTTTCTAAGGCTGTAGATAATGGTTAATAATAAAATAATTTTTTAGAGAAATTAAATATTTGTTGCTCCTAAACGGATTTTAATAGGCACATTACCAGTTTGGCTCGCAACGCGTAAATGAATGCGTACAGGAGGCATTATGAGACGACGGTTGCGTATTGTTTGGCAAATGAGAAGGTGAACAAGAGATTGTGTATCTAATGCAGTCGAATTATATTTTAAACCAGTAAGTTTTGCGGCAGCATCGTGAAGAGAACGCAATGAAAGGAGGGATGATTGCTTCAATAAAATTTCTTTTTTATGGAATGAAGCAAAAGCATTATCTGTCATAATACTATCCTTAACGCAGAATTCAAAAATTTTTAGTAGGCTACAGTATAGCAGTTAAAATTTGCTTTCTTTAATGTAGAGCAAGCATCAAATGCAGCTTTTTTTGATTGAAACCCTGTAAAGCGCGCTCGGTAATAACGCCGCCCATTTTTTTCAAACAGTTGCATGTGTGAAGATGCGTGTTTTAAAATAGAAAAAGCTATATTTTTTGCTTTTAAAAGTAGAGTTTTTGCTTGTTCTTCACTAGGAAGAGAACCAATTTGGATAGCCCATCCGGCATTTTCGGAC
The DNA here is from genome assembly GCF_042194285.1 of Bartonella sp. MM97QHHN. NCBI lineage: Bacteria > Pseudomonadati > Pseudomonadota > Alphaproteobacteria > Hyphomicrobiales > Bartonellaceae > Bartonella > Bartonella sp. MM97QHHN. The sequence goes on from NZ_JBHIMS010000022.1 coordinate 17,129, forward strand.
AAAGAGACTGTTACAATTTTATGAGTCTCAGCCGGTATAGTTTTTTGAGGATTCGGTATTGGTATAATTACCTTATTTACAGCCGTTATTGCGATATTGGAGTTTTTAGGTTGTTCTGCAAATGCTGTCAACATAGTCGAAATTTCATCGTCAAAATTACTTGAATCAGCTTTAATGGTCGGTATAGGAGTATTGGCGCCAGTCGGTAAGTGATAGCGTACAGAAGCCATTAAACGTTCACCACTTTTCATTTGGCTTGCTTTGGGCAAATATTGTTTCAATAGGCTAGCCATATGCTCGTCACGCGCAGTAGATGATTTACCTCCCATAACAACAGCGACAACAGAGCGCCCCTCAAGACGCATCGAAGTTGCTAAATTAGAACCTGACATTTGTGTGTAGCCTGTTTTAATTCCATCGACACCTTTCATTATTTTAACAAGTTTATTGTGGCTGTTAATTTTATGTCCACGGAAATTAAAACTTTTTGTTTTGAACAATTTATATTGTTTGGGAAAATGTTTACGTAAAGCTAATGACAAAGTCGCTATATCTCGTGCTGTAGAATAATTGTGCACATCCGGAAGTCCTGAAGCATTTGCAAAATGTGTATGTTTCATGCCAAGTTTACGAGCTTTTATTGTCATCATTTGAGCGAATTTTTTTTCACTACCTCCAAGATATTCTGCAATGGCAGCAGCAACATCATTTGCGGATCTTGTAATGAGTGCTTTAGCTGCTGATTCTGCAGAAATTGTTTGGCCTGCTTTAAATCCAATTTTTGTTGGTGGACGCATTGCTGCATAATGAGAAACAGGAATTGGTGTATTTGGTGTCACACGACGCATCTGCATAGCTTCAAAGAGTAAGTACAATGTCATCATTTTTGTTAAAGAAGCAGGATAACGTTTCAGTGTTGCATTGGCTTGAAATAGAGTTTTTCCCGTAGTAGCATCTATAACAATAGCCGCATACTTATCAGGATAGGCGCCTTGAGGTGTGGCTGATGCCCAACAGTAAGAAAAAGCTAACATAACAAAAGAAATTGCTATTGTTTTACAGTAGCGCATAATTTTTTGATAATTAATATACACTTGCAGTATCCTATTTCTCCATTTATCCTGAAAAACTTCTATAAAGCTTCCTTTTCTGTAATTTGTTGATGCAGTTTAGGCGAATGGTATTACTAATTTGTTTACAGAAGTTATTTTATGAGTGAGTGATTGAAGTCTAACCATAGAGGGAGATTTTTTTCTAATACAAACAGGTATTGCAATAGTTATGAAAGAATTTAAAATTAATAAAAAATGTGTTGCATGGAAAACGATAATGGGACAGACGCTCATAATAAACTCTATAGCTCATATTATGCATAATGAAAAGGGCAAGAATTGGGATGAAGGTAGGCATGGTGCGGTTATAATGCCTAAGGCTAGAGAAAAACTCGAAAAACCTAAATTATGTCGAGTTTTTTTGCTTAATGATGATTACACACCTATGGATTTTGTTGTTTTCGTTTTGAAGAACTTTTTTAAAAAAAGTTTCGAAGAGGCAACGCGGATAATGTTAAATGTTCATCACAATGGGATAGGAGAATGTGGGACTTATACTTATGAAGTCGCTGAAATGAAAATATTACAAGTGAGGGAATGTGCGCGTCAAAATGAACATCCGTTACAATGTGTAATGGAATGGAAGTGAGGAGCTATGCCATCTTTTACACCTAGTCTTGAAGAGGTTTTGCATCGTGCATTAACAATTGCTACTCAAGCACGGCATGAATATGCAACACTAGAGCATCTTCTACTTGCGCTGTTAGATGATGCCGATGCAAATTCCGTTATTCAGGCTTGCCAAGTAGATGTGGAGGAATTGCGAGAGCGCTTAACCAATTATCTTCGCTCAGAGTTAGATGAACAGATTAGAGCTGATGAGGATACAAAGCCTACAGCTTTTTTCCAGCGTGTTATCCAACGTGCGGTGATTCATGCACAATCAGCTGGAAAAGATGAAGTATCGGGGGCAAATGTTCTTGTTGCAATTTTTTCTGAACGTGAAAGCCATGCAGCATATTTTCTTCAAGAGATGGGAATGACACGCTATGATGCTGTACGTTTTATTTCACAGGGTGTCACGCGTGATGATGGGTTATCCATGTTACTTGAAGGACTTGAAGAGCAATTAGATCAGCAGATTTCGGATAATGGTGAAAGAGGAACAAGTGCTTTAACGAATTATTGTGTTGATCTCAATTGTAAAGCACGTAATGGAAAAATTGATTTATTAATTGGCCGTGAAATAGAAATTTCACGCATGATTCAGATTTTATGTCGAAGGTCAAAAAACAATCCGCTTTTGGTTGGTGATCCTGGAGTAGGGAAAACAGCTATAATTGAGGGATTGGCAAAGCGCATTGTTGATGGGCAAGTGCCTGAAGTTTTATCAAATGCAACAATATTTTCTCTTGATATGGGGGGACTTGTTGCAGGTACACGTTATCGCGGTGATTTTGAAGAACGCTTAAAGCAAGTTATTAAAGAGTTTGAGCTGTATCCAGATGCTATTTTATTTATTGATGAAATCCATACCTTAATTGGAGCAGGAGCAACATTAGGGGGAAATATGGATGCAGCAAATCTTTTGAAACCTGTGTTATCTTCTGGAACTATGCGATGTATTGGTTCGACGACTTACAGAGAATATCGCAAATTCTTTGAACAAGATCGTGCTTTAGAGCGTCGTTTTCAGAAGATTGATATTAATGAACCTTCTGTTACAGATGCGATTAAAATTTTGCAGGGGATGAAGCCTTACTTTGAAGATTTTCATCAGATTAAATATACAGATCAGGCGATGAAGGCATCTGTAGAATTATCTTCACGTTATATAATTGACCGTAGGTTACCTGACAAAGCAATTGATATTATTGATGAAAGTGGCGCAGCGCAAAAGCTTTTGCCACAAAAACAACGCAAGAAGAGTATAGGTGTTAAAGAAATTGAAGCGACTGTTGCTACAATTGCAAGAATTCCACCAAAAACAGTTTCCCGGAATGATCAGAAGATACTGAGTAAGCTTGAAAGAGAACTCAAACATGTTGTTTATGGTCAAGATCAGGCAATTTCCGTCTTAGTTTCATCCATAAAATTGGCGCGAGCAGGTTTACGCGAACCGGATAAACCAATAGGAAGTTATTTATTTTCAGGACCAACAGGTGTAGGAAAAACTGAAGTTGCAAAACAGCTTGCATCATCTTTAGGCATTGAATTATTGCGTTTTGATATGTCAGAATATATGGAACGGCATACGATAGCACGTTTAATCGGAGCACCTCCAGGTTATATAGGGTTTGATCAAGGAGGTCTCCTTACAGATGCCGTTGATCAGAAACCTCACGCAGTTCTATTGCTAGATGAGATTGAGAAAGCGCACCCAGAGTTATTTAATATTTTATTGCAGGTAATGGATTATGGTAGATTAACAGACCATAATGGTAAGAAAATTGATTTCCGCAATGTTATTTTGATTATGACAACCAATGCTGGTGCTTCAGATATGGCAAAATCAGCTATTGGATTTGGGAAAGTACATCGTGATGGTGAGGATATAGAAGCAATCAATCGGTTATTTACACCAGAATTTCGTAATCGGTTAGATGCAATTATTCCGTTTGCACCTTTATCTCATTTAATCATCAATCAGATAGTGCAAAAATTTATTTTTCAGCTTGAAGCACAATTAGCTGATCGGGGAATTTGTTTTGAATTAAGCCCTTCTGCAACTTTATGGCTTTCTAATAAAGGATATGATTCTCAGATGGGAGCACGCCCATTAGGGCGTGTTATACAAGAATATATTAAAAAGCCATTAGCTGATGAAATTTTATTTGGAAAGTTACGCAATGGCGGTACCGTTCGCGTATTGACACAAAAATCAAATGGTAAAAAAGAAAGCTTACAGTTAGAAATTTCATCTTCCGATATATCTGTAAGTTCAAAGAAAAGTAAAATGGAAAACTTTACAAAAAAAACGTGTAGGAAAAAAAGCACAACAACTTAAGAGTGTGTTATAAAGCTGCACGGATTTTTTTTGCATTCTCTTCAAGTATTTCTGGAGGCGTTACCATATCATTATGAGGGGTAAGCTCTATTCCCTCCATACGTGGTATAATATGAAAATGAAGGTGATAGACGGTTTGTTGACTAGCTGCTTCATTAAATTGCATGACAGTTATGCCATCTGCTTGAAAGGCTTTTTTGACAGCATTTGCAATTTTTTGAACAGCTTTAATAACAGGAAATAATGTTTCAGGATCTGCATCAAGTAAGTTTCTAGAGCCTTTTTTAGGAATGACCAGCGTATGACCTTGTGCCTGTGGCATGATATCCATAAATCCAATAACATCATCATCTTCGTAGACACGAACAGAAGGGATTTCATTGCGAATCAATTTAGCAAAAATATTGTTATTGTCATAAGCTTGTTTCATACAAATATTTCCTTTTATCGTAAGTTTAAGATTCTAATTTAAAAACGAAAAAATGCAAGGTTTATCAGAGTGTAAGACAAAGAAGTATTTTGACTTCAGTTATATTTAGGATAATGCACTGTCTTAATGAAGGTTTAGATTTCTATGATGGCTTCAACTTCTACAGGAACATCCATAGGAAGAGAGGCAACACCAATAGCAGAACGGGCGTGTTTTCCAATTTCACCAAGGATATTGACGAATAAATTAGAAGCTCCATTGGCAACAAAAGGAATATCGGTAAAATGAGAATCTACAGCCACAAAAACAGTAATTTTGACCACACGTTTTATTTTATTTAAGTCACCCAGAGTTGCCTTGAGTTGCGCGAGAATATTGAGAGCGCAAGCTTCAGATGCTTTTTGGGCTTGTTCGGTATTCACAGTTGCACCAACTTTACCGATGGCTATTGGTTTTCCATTAATAAGAGGAAGTTGCCCAGAAATAAAGAGTTGATTGCCACTTTGTGAAGTGGTGATGTAATTGGCAAGGGGGGAGATTACTTCAGGAAGAGTGATCCCGAATTTTTCTAAGTTTTTTTCAATCATATTGGTCATAATTTTAACTCCATAGCTGCTTTATAATATATTCATTGCATAATCTATTTTTTGATTTAAGAAAATGTGTGGTTAATTGAGAAATTAGCCTTTTTTGCCTTATTGTATGATGTTATGCAACGGGGATAAAGTTCGGAAGTTGGGAATGATTAGATCATTATTTATAATAGTTTTATATATTGTTTTTTTATGTACTGCGAGAGCTGAAGAGCCCATTTTTATTGTGCCTCATCGAGCAATTTATGATTTTCATCTCGATAGTGTTTCTCATGAAATGACAATTTCTGCGATGTCAGGACGAATGGTTTACGAGCTTGCTGGTTCGGCATGCCAAGGCTATAGCACACGTTTTCGTTTCATTAGCCGTGTTTACATTGAAGATATGCCAGTACGTTTGACGGATCAACAGACGACGAGTTATGAAACAGGAGACAGCCGTACATTTCGTTTTAATATTACAGATCAAGAGGGAGAAGAGGTTGTGCATCGTGCCGAGGGAGTTGCGGAGCGTACGCAAGATGGTATTACAGTTACCTTAAAAAAGCCAAAGGAAAAAGAGTATAAGCTTGCAATGGCTGAATTTCCAATGATGCAACTAAAAAATATTATCCGCCATGCAAAAGCAGGAGATCATTTTTACAATGTTACTGTATTTGATGGGACAAATAAAGCAGATAAAGTTATAAAAGAAAGTATCGTCATAGGGGAAAAGAAGACGCTTTTATCTGATAGCGAAACGGAAAAAGTAAGAAAATTGGATGAAGAAGAATATTGGCCTGTTACAATTTCTTATTTTGATGATGGAGAAAATAAAGATGGTTTGCCGGTTTATCGTAGCAGTTTTCTCTTACATGAGAATGGTGTCATGCGTGATCTTCATATAGATTATGGAACTTTTTCAGTGCGTGCAAAATTGAACAGTCTCGAATTCTTGGAACTTGGAAAAGATCTTAATCAATGTGAAAATGCAAATATTAAATGATTAAAGAAAATAACTTGAAAAAGAATCAAATATTAGTATGTTTGCGCTATTCCACACGCGGAGTCTGGGTGTTTGCAAATGATCTGTGAGAAACTTCTAGCAAGCATCCGCCGGTAGCAGGTCTTCCTGCTTTTTCCGCGGAGGTTGAACCGGAAAGGATAAGATTTATGGCACTACCCGATTTTACTATGCACCAGCTTTTAGAAGCTGGTGTGCATTTTGGTCACCAGACTCATCGCTGGAATCCCAAAATGACTCCCTATATTTATGGTCAGCGTAATAATATCCATATTATTGACCTTGCTCAGACCGTTCCACTTTTACACCAAGCACTTAAACTTGTTTCAGATACTGTAGCGCGTGGTGGTCGTATTCTCTTTGTTGGTACGAAACGGCAAGCATCTGACATTATCGCAGATGCGGCGAATCGTTCCGCTCAGTATTACGTTAATGCACGTTGGCTTGGCGGCATGCTCACAAACTGGAAAACGATTTCCAATTCGATCCATCGTTTGCGGAAGCTTGATAAAATTCTTGCTGCTGAAGCGCAAGGCTTTACTAAAAAGGAACGTTTAAATCTTGAACGTGATCGTGAAAAGCTTAATCGTGCGCTTGGTGGTATTAAAGATATGGGTTCTGTTCCAGATCTTATCTTTGTTATCGATACGAATAAAGAAAATATTGCACTCCAAGAAGCAAAACGTTTAGGTATTCCAGTGATTGCTATTATTGATACCAATTGTGATCCCGATGACGTAACACATCCAATACCAGGTAATGACGATGCTTCACGTGCAATTTCTCTTTATTGCGATCTTTTTGCCCGTGCTGCTCTTGATGGTATTGCACGCCAGCAAGGAGCAATGGGTATCGATTTAGGAGCTCAAGTTGATGCACCTGTGGAGCCTATTTTGGAAGAAAATGCAGTTTCAGAAGTTTCTGAATAATATAAAATGCCTAATTAAGGTACTTTTATTGTCTAAAGAAGAAGTTATAGGCGTGCAGAGGGATTTTGCACGCTTTCACTGTTACAAAATAAAGAGGCAAATATGAGCATTACTGCTGCACAAGTAAAAGAACTTCGAGAACTATCTGGCGCTGGTATGATGGACTGTAAAGCCGCCCTAGCAGAGACCAATGGTGATATGGAAGCTGCTGTTGATTGGCTTCGTAAAAAAGGAATAGCTAAAGCAGATAAAAAGGCTGGTCGTACAGCAGCTGAGGGATTAATCGGAGTCGTATCAAAAGATTCACATGCAGTTTTGGTTGAGATTAATTCTGAAACAGATTTTGTTGCACGCAATGATGGATTCCAAGACATCGTGCGTAAAGTAGCAACTGCTGCCTTAGATACGTCAGGGGATGTTGAATCTGTTTCTGTTTCTCTTTATCCAGGTTCTGAGAAGACTGTAGAGCTTACAATTAAAGATGCAATTGGTACAATTGGCGAAAATATAACATTTCGTCGTTCCGCTAAATTGTCCGTTGAGAATGGTGTTGTTGCGACTTATATACACAATAGTGTGGCTGATGGGCTTGGAAAACTTGGTGTTTTGGTTGCGATTGAAACAACAGGAAATAAAGAGGCTGCTCTTGCTTTTGGTCGGCAGGTCGCGATGCATATTGCGGCAACCAATCCATTAGCACTTACAGCACAAGATGTTGATGCTGCTGCTGTTGAGCGAGAAAAAGCAATTTTTTCAGATCAAGCGCGTCAGTCTGGAAAACCTGAAAATATCATTGAAAAAATGGTAGAAGGGCGTATGCGTAAGTTTTTTGAAGAGGTTGTTTTGCTTTCTCAAGCTTTTGTTATGAATCCTGATATAACTGTTGAGGCTGCTTTAAAGGATGCTGAGAAATCAATAGGTGCTCCAGCAAAAATTATAGGCTTTATTCGTTTTGCATTAGGTGAAGGTGTGGAAAAAGAGGAGTCTGATTTTGCAGCAGAGGTTGCTGCTGCTGTAAAAGGCTAGTTATTGCAAACTCTTGATCAGAGATTTAAAGTCATATCATTGGTTGTAGAATCTCTGAGGGGAAAAATGTAATTGTTGAGAGGGCGTCACGTGAAAAAAGTGGTGCCCTTCGTGATGTCAAAAGCAAAAAGTAAATGGGCTTTTGGGGAGATTATTAATGGCATTAGCACTTCCGTATAAACGTATTCTTTTAAAGGCTTCTGGTGAAGCTCTTATGGGAGGGCAGAATTTTGGCATTGATGTTTCTGTTGTAGACCGTATTGCCGCTGATATTGCAGAAGTGCGCACAATGGGGATAGAAGTTGCGGTTGTTATCGGTGGGGGAAATATTTTTCGTGGCGTTGCTGTTGCTTCGCATGGTGGGGACCGAGTGACAGGTGATCATATGGGAATGCTTGCAACTGCTATTAACTCTTTAGCATTGCGAACATCTTTGACAAAATTAGGGGTTGAAACTGTTGTACTCTCTGCGATTGCTATGCCACAAATTTGTGAAAGTTTCTCGCAACGTAAAGCAATAGCTTATATGAATCAGGGAAAAGTTGTTATTTTTGCAGGTGGTACAGGAAATCCATTTTTTACCACTGATTCTGCTGCTACTTTACGTGCAGCAGAAATTGGTGCGGATGTCCTTCTTAAAGGAACACAAGTTGATGGTATTTATTCAGCAGATCCAAAAATAGACCCTACGGCTAAGCGTTTTGACCAATTAACACATGTTGAAGTTTTGCAATGGGGATTATCTGTTATGGATTCAACGGCGGTCACTTTAGCACGTGAGAACAATGTACCGATTATTGTGTACTCCATTCATGAAAAAGGCGGTTTGGCTAAGGTCTTGAATGGAACAGGACGCTTTACAATAGTATCGGAATAAGGGTAAGCTTCAAAGGACAATTGAAGGAGACAGAAATATGAATGTTACATCAATTATGGATGATCTGAAACGTCGCATGGATGGTGCCATTACGGCTTTTAAACATGAGTTAGGTGGTTTGCGGACTGGACGTGCATCGGCCAGTTTATTAGAACCGTTGACCGTTGAATCTTATGGTTCTGTTGTTCATATAAATCAGGTTGCTAATATTTCTGTTCCTGAACCTCGCATGCTTTCTGTTTCTGTATGGGATAAAACGATGGTCGGAGCTGTAGAGCGCGCTATTCGCGATTCTGGTCTTGGTTTAAATCCCATAACTGATGGTACGAATTTACGTATTCCTTTGCCTGAGTTGAATGAAGAGCGCCGTAAAGAACTTGTAAAAATTGCGCATCACTATGCAGAGCAAGCGCGTGTTGCTACACGTCATGTTCGTCGGGATGGTCTGGACAATTTGAAAAAGTTAGAAAAAGATGGTGAAATTGGACAAGATGAAGCCCATAGTTTGTCTGAAAAAGTTCAAAAACTCACAGATGAAACTATTGCTGATATTGATAAAATTTTAGTCGTAAAAGAATCTGAGATTATGCACGTTTAAGACGATTTTGTCGCTAGAAAAAGGATGTTATACTCCCAGCCTGTAAATTGTTTCTAGGGATAATTGTAGGGCGTGGTGTGCTCTGTGGTAGCAAGGTGTGATGCAGGAAGGTATTCTATCATTTTGATATGGGAGAGACTGATTTGAAAGGGCAGATGTTTTTATTTTTTAGTCTGCGTGATAAATCATGCCCTTTGCTGGGAGACACTATTTAACAGCATGGTGCCGTTTTTTAGTTGAGCACGTCTTTGTTAAAATGCATAATGAAAGCATTATTAGAAATTATTCAAATATTCTAAGATGAAGGTTGGGGAAAGAATATAATGCAAAAAACAAGCCTAACCTTTCTCTTATTTCTCATTATAAAACATGTGAGTATAATTGATCAAGCAGATGTTATGTGGCGTAATTCGTTTTTTAATGACGAATAGTTGATAGAAAAGTGTTTTTATACGAAACCTATATTAGTTAATTTGTATGGGGCAGAGGTAACTGCTTTTTCATTTTATATTTGAGAAAATATTAAAAAAAATATTTTATAATTTTGACGGAGATTTTTGAAGCTGTTTTCATTGATTATTAGTTTCATAAGCGCTATCTTAGTAGACTGAATTATTTATGATAAATTATAAGAGAAATTATACAGGTATGAGATAAAAATACTGCGTAGGGGAGTTTTTCTTGCGTTAATTTTAGAGCTTGTATTTTCTATTTTTATTGTTTGGATGTTGTTTTGTCTAATTTGGTTTATCGTATTCTGACAGCTTTTGTTTTTGGCATTATTGCGTTGTATCTAACATGGTTGGGAGGAAACTTCTTTTTTTTATTTGTATGGTGTATTGGCGGTTTTGTTCTTTATGAGTGGATGAGTATTACTAAAGAGAAATGGTGTATTTTACAAAAAATATTAGCAAGTATCTTTTATTTAATCTTTGGCTTTTTTTTAGTGTTGAGTGTATCTGCTTCATTGATTTTTTGTGTTTTAATCGTTTTAGCTACAGTATTAGCTATTATATCTATAAAAAAGAGTGGTTGGGTTTTTTGTGGTTTTTTATATGCATCTTTTCCTGTTGTTGCTTTATGCTTTCTACGGGATCATGAAATGTTGGGGTTCCAAGTTGTTATTTTCTTATTTACGATAGTGTGGGGAACAGATATTGGTGGTTATTTTATCGGACGTGCATTAGGGGGCCCTAAATTAGCACCACAATTTTCTCCTAATAAAACATGGTCAGGAGCACTTGGTGGTACATTTATCGGAGTTTTCGGTGGTATATGGGTTGCTTTTGGATTTTTTGATATAAATTTAGCCAGTTTTTTTGTGCCACTCCTTACACTTGTTTTGTCAATTGTTTCACAATTGAGTGATTTAGGGCAATCATGGCTCAAAAGACGGTTTTCTGTTAAAGATTCTAGTTCTTTATTGCCTGGACATGGTGGTTTTATGGATCGTATAGATGGATTGGTAGGGGCAGCTTTTCTTCTTTATTTAATTGGTTCATTTATGTCTGATATGGATGCGCCTTTTAATCTTTTTAGTATGATCTAATTGGGAGAAGATAGTTTGGAACTTTTAAATCATATCGTCACTATGGGTGATTTTCTTTTAAGAAGTTTGAGTATTCTTTTCATCATTATGATTATCATTTTTGTGCACGAATTTGGGCACTATCTCATTGGTCGGTGGTGTGGTATTAAGGCGTTAATTTTTTCGCTTGGATTTGGACCAGAAATAGCGAGTTATACAGATAAGCATGGCACGAAGTGGCGTTTAGCACTTATCCCCTTAGGAGGTTATGTAAAATTTGTTGGGGATGAGGAAAAAATCGATACGGAATCATCCCAATCATCTCTGATTGTTGATGGTTCATTTGCTAGTGCGCATGCTTGGAAAAAAGCAGCAACTGTTTTTGCCGGTCCTTTCTTCAATGCCCTTTTTACTGTTGTTATTCTAACATTTTTTTTCTTTATCTATGGTCGTGTAGCCATTGAGCCCGTTGTTGGTTCTTTGGTAAAAGATAGCCCTGCTCTTCAATCCGGTTTGGAATTAGGTGATCGTTTTGTTGAAATGGATGGGCGACGGGTTGAAAGCTTTGAAGATTTGATGAATTATGTAGCTTTTCACGGAAGAGAACCCATAGAGTTTAAAATAGAACGCATGGGGCGATTCTTTACAACGATGATTACCCCGAAAGTCGTTGAGCGAGATGATGGATTTGGTAATCGAACACGAAGTGCTATGATAGGTGTAGGTGTTCCTGTTGATTTAAATAATCCTGCACGTTTAGATCCAACTTATATAAAACATATTCGCTATGGTTTTGTAACAGCTGTAAGAAAAGCGTCAGACCGTACTGTGTTTATCGCCACTCAAACCGTTCTTTTTATGAGTCGTTTAATAGGAGGCAAAGAGGATCGTTGTCGGCTAAGTGGACCTTCTAAAACCGTTAAAATTGCTTGGAAAGTGAGCGAGACAGGTTTTATCTCTTTATTGAATTTAGCAGCTTTTCTTTCAATAAGTGTTGGGCTTATTAACCTTTTTCCGATTCTACCGCTTGACGGTGGGCATCTTTTATTGCATGTCATTGAGGTCATTACTGGGAGGAAAATATCTGCTAAAATTCAGGGAATCGTTTTTCGTTTAGGTTTTTCCATTCTTTTCCTTTTTATGATCTTTGTCTTTTTTAATGATTATTTTTGTTGGTTTAGCTAATTAAATTATGGAAAACGCTTTATAAATTAAGTAATAATAGCAAAAACAAATTGAAGGTTGTTTACCATGTCTACAAAATGTTGTGGCATTGTACATTATAATGAGTAATTAAGGAATGAAAAGTCTCGCTGTAAAAAGGTTGTTATGGCAGTTAGCTTTTTAAGGCATCATGTCTAAGGAACGAGAGTAAGGTAAAAAAGCCAATGACTACGAATTCAAAGTTTTTAAATGCAGCATCTGTATTGGTGTTAAAGATGGGGATGATTGCCCCAGCAACGGTTTTTATGTCAATTGCTGCGGTCGGAGAAATACAAGCGTCTGTAGTCCGCTCTATTGAGGTTCGTGGGAATAAGTTTGTAAGTTCTCAGGCGATTCGAGACAATATGGGGATTAAGGTTGGGCAAGGTGTTTCCAGTGGTGATGTTGATAGTGCTGTGAAGAACCTTTTCGAATTGGGTTTATTTTATGATGTTAAAATAAATCCGGTGGGTGATAAATTGGTTGTATTCGTAAAAGAATATGAGGTTGTCAATCAAATATTGTTTCAAGGAAATAAATCTTTTAAAGACCCAGATCTTAAGCGGTTTATTTCTTTAAAACCGAATGAGCCTTTTAATTCTGCGAAGCTTTCTGCTGATATAAATACAATTCGTGAGGCTTATAAAACTCTTGGTCGTAATAATATCACTGTTAACGTTCAAACGATTAACCTTGGAAAAGGGCGGGTTAATGTGGTATTTAATGTCGTTGAAGGGAAAAAAACAAAGATTGGTGATATCACTTTTAAGGGCAATAGTGTCTTTGGAAGTCGCCGTTTGCGTGATGTGATTTCAACAAAAACTTCAGGAATTTTTTCGAAGTTGTTGGGAGGTGATGTTTACAGTGAAGAGCGCCTCGCTGTTGATGAAGAAGCTTTACGTCGCTTTTATTATAACCGTGGTTATGCAGATTTTCGTGTAGTCTCTTCTAAAGCAACTTTTGATGCAGCAAGCAATACGTATAAAATTTCTTTCGTTCTTGATGAGGGTGCACTCTATAAAATTAGCGATATTCAGGTTGAAAGTGATGTTGATGGAATTGACGTTCAATCTGTGAAAAGGATACTTAAAACCCAGCCAGGTAATGTTTATAGTGCAGAAGATATTGAACAGTCTGTTGCAACTATTAATAACAAAGTTGCTGATTCGGGATATGCTTTTGCTAAAGTTGAACCGCGGGGAAATCGTAATTTAGCAAATCATACAATTTCAATTTTATATAATATTGAACAGGGTACACGTGCTTATATTCAACGTATTGATATACGTGGCAATGAGAAAACGCGTGATTACGTCATTCGCCGTGAGATTGATTTAAACGAAGGAGATGCTTACAATCAAACTTTATTACAGCGGGCAAAACGTCGTCTAGAAAGTTTAGGTTTCTTCAAAGCCGTTAATATTTCAATGGTTCCTACAGATCAATCTGACCAAGTTGTTTTGGTAATAGATGTCGTTGAAGCTTCAACAGGAGATCTCTCTCTTTCTGGAGGGTATACAACAGGGGGAACAAGTCCTGGTATGTCACTTGAAGTTTCTGTTACTGAACGTAATCTTGGGGGACGTGGTCAATATGTTCGTTTAGGATTAGGTGCGGGGCAAGAAAAATCTCGTAATTATAATTTATCATTTGTTGATCCTTATTTCTTAGGGTATCGTTTATCTGCTGGCGTTGATGTTTTTCGTAGTACTTATCGTGCTGATAAAGCCTATGATGTACGGCAGACAGGTGGGTCGCTGCGGTTTTCGTTACCTATTAATAATCAATTATCTGCTAATGTAGCTTATTCTTATGTGCAGGAAGAATATGATTTTGGCGGAGAGTATGATTTTGACAAAGAGAGTGACATAATAGAATTATATGGGAAATATTCTGGTGCGATTGTTCAAGCTGCAAAACACAGCCCTTGGAAACGTTCATCAATTAGTTATGGTTTCACCTATAATACGATTGATGATGTGAGATCCCCTCATGATGGGTGGTACGTGCATCTGCTTCAGGAATATGCAGGGCTTGGTGGGAGTGCAAAGTTCTTGAAGACCACGGGTAAGGCGATGATGTACAAGACTCTTTCTGACCAGAAGGATATCGTTGGTTTGCTTTCCTTTGGGGGTGGTTATATCCACGGAATGGGCCGAGATGGTGTTCGTATTTTCGATATGTTTAAAGTAAATTCTGATATGATTCGAGGGTTCAAATATAATGGAATAGGTCCGCGTCAGGTTTCCAGTAAGGGTGAGGTTTATTTCTTGGGGGGAACGACATATATGAATGCGACTGCTGAAGTACAGTTCCCTATCCCTGTCGTGCCTGAAGGATTTGGGTTGCGCGGTGCTTTATTTGCGGATATTGCCACGCTTTATGGCAATAATTATAAAGCCGTTTTTAAGGGTGAACCGTCTGTTACCAATACAAAAAGTGCTTGGCGTTCATCTGCAGGTGTGAGTTTGATGTGGGATTCTCCGTTTGGTCCTTTGCGTTTTGATTATGCTTGGCCAATAACGAAGCAGGAAGGTGATCGTTTGCAACAATTGAACTTTGGTATTTCTACGAAGTTCTGATTTGAGCGATTTTAAGAAGGAAAAACTTGAAGAGAATAGCTTAAGCTGGGAGAGAAAGTGTTTTGATGGCGGATACATTTTTTTTTACGCCGTCCCGACGATTGACAGTTGCAAATGCTGCTGAGTTGACGGGTGCAAAGCTTCTTAATCCAGAGTTTTCTCATAAAGTTATCAATACTCTTTCTTCACTTGAGAGTGCTGTGGAAGGTTCGCTTGTTTTTGTAGAGCATCGGAAGTTTTCTGATGCTTTACTGGACAGTTCTGCTGTTGCTGTTTTGTGTACGAATGAGATTGTTTTTAAAGTTCCCGAGACTATGGCAATTTTGGTGACATCCACACCACAGCGTGACTTTGCTCAGATTGGTCGTATTTTGTTTCCAGATTCTGTCAAGCCAATGCCTTGGTTGGGGCAGAAGGGGATTTCATCGCATGCGCATATTCATCCAACGGCTAAGTTGGCACATGATGTGTGTATTGAAGCGGGAGCTGTTATTGGTAAAAATGTTGAGATTGGAGCAGGAACTCTTATTTCATCCACAGCTGTTATCGGTGAAAATTGCCGTATTGGATGTGACTGCTATATTGCTCCTAAGGTAACAGTTCAGTGTTCTATAATAGGTGATAAGGTTCAGCTTTATCCTGGTGTTTGCATTGGGCAAGATGGTTTTGGTTATGTTGGGGGCGTTTCTGGAATCGAGAAAATTCCACAGCTTGGTCGCGTTATTATTGAGGATGGTGTAGAAGTTGGTGCGAACACGACAATTGATCGTGGGACATTTCAAGATACTGTTATTGGTGAAGGAAGCAAGATTGATAATCTTGTACAAATTGCCCACAATGTAAAAATTGGCCGCTATTGTCTTATTGCCGCTCAATGTGGCATTGCGGGAAGTACATCTATAGGGGATATGTCTCAGCTTGGCGGAAGTGTGGGAGTAGCTGATCACATCATAATAGGTAAATCTGTTCAGATTGCTGCTCGTAGTGGTGTTATGAATGACATTCCGGATGGCGAAAAATGGGGAGGTAGTCCAGCGCGACCATTTAAACAATGGTTTCGTGAAGTAGCGGCCTTGCGCAGTATGGGAAAAGTTAAAAAGGAGAAACGCTGATATGATCAGCAGTGAAAAAACTAAAAACTTAGAGACTGTCGATATTGAAAAACTATTATCAATATTACCGCACCGTTATCCATTTTTATTAATTGATCGTATAATTGATATTGATGGTGAACAAGAAGCGATTGGTATTAAAAATATAACGATTAACGAGCCACATTTTATGGGACATTTTCCCTCAAAGCCTGTTATGCCTGGAGTTTTGATTTTAGAAGCTATGGCACAAACGGCAGGAGCAATAGCGCTTTTAAATTTAGGCAATAAGCAAACAAATTTAGTTTACCTTATGACGGTTGATAATGCGAAATTTCGTAAGCCGGTTATGCCTGGTGATCAGCTCAAGATTCATGTTCAGCTTTTGAAAAAAAGATCTGGTATGAGACGTTTTTCATGTGTTGCAAAAGTAGAAGATGTCCGTGTCGCTGAAGCAGAAATTGCTGCGATGATTGTCGAAGAAGAATAAACGATATTTGATGGGAATTTAAAAATGTCCGGTACGAAAATCCATCCAACTGCTCTTGTGGAGAAGGGAGCGCAGCTTGGTGAGAATGTACGCGTTGGACCATTTTGCCATATTAGTTCAGAGGCTGTTATTGGTGATGAATGTAGTTTGACAAGTCATGTTGTAATAATGGGAAAGACAACGTTAGGAGCCAAGAGTAAAGTATTTTCTCATGCCGTTTTGGGGGCAGATCCGCAAAATAATAAACATAAAGGAGGGGCTACAACTCTTTTTATTGGTAAGAATTGTACGATTCGTGAAGGTGTAACAATGCATAGGGGCTCCGATTCGAGTGTAGGAATGACAGTTGTTGGTGATAATTGCCAATTTTTTTGTTATGCGCATATCGCTCACGATTGTTATGTAGGCAATCATGTAACATTTGCCAATAACGCAATGATTGCTGGTCATGTTACTATTGGTGATTATGTGATTATTGGTGGTGGTGCTGCTGTTCATCAATTTGTTCGTGTTGGACATCATGCATTTATCGGCGGCGTATCTGCACTGGTTGGTGATCTGATACCTTATGGAACAGCTGTTGGTGTGCAGGCAAAACTTGCTGGACTCAATATTATTGGTATGAAGCGTGCAGGACTTGAGCGTCAAGATATTCATGCACTCCGTCATGCGGTTGCTATGCTTTTTGATCATAGCAAACCATTTAAAGAGCGTGTCAGTGATGTTGCTTCTTTCTATTCTTCTTCTCAGTCTGTTTCTGAAGTTGTTAATTTTATTAAAGAAGAAGGAAAGCGTTTTTATTGTACACCAAAATTTGAAGGTGTTAGAATAAAAGAACATAAGGATTAAAAATGCCTATTTGGGGAGCCAGAAGTTTTCTTTCCGGCCGTACTGCTATTATAGCAGGAAATGGTGTTCTACCGATTACTGTTGCGCAGACTCTTGAGAAGAATGGAGAAAATCCTTTTCTTGTGCTTTTGCATGGTGAGGCAGATTCTGTTCTTTATCGCTATGAGCATTGCGAGCTATCAATTGTAGAGTTAGCACGACTCGTTAAAATTTTAAAAGAGGCTGGTGTATATAATGTTGTTTTGGCAGGTGGTGTGAAAAAGCGTCCACTTCTTAAACAATTGCGACTGGACTGGACAACATTTTTAGCTCTTCCTAATTTAATCGGAGCTTTGAAGAGGGGAGACGATGCGTTATTAAAAGCTTTTATACGGGTTATTGAAGCACACGGTTTTTGTGTTATCGGTGCTCACGAAATAGTCCCAGATCTTTTAGCTCCCATAGAATTTAATTTAACAGTACGGCGCGCTACTCCAAAAGAGAAAAAAGATATTTTTTTAGCAGTAGAAGCAGCAAAGCTTTTAGGTCAATTAGATATCGGGCAAGCCGTTGTCGTTGTTCAAGGAAGGGTGGTTGCTCTAGAGGGCGCTGAGGGAACTGATAATATGTTGTGGCGTATTTGTGAAATGCGAGAAAGAGGGCAAATTCCCCTTAAAGGTGGCATTCTTGTAAAATGCGCAAAACCACAACAGGATAATCGCGTTGATTTGCCATCAATTGGGCCCGCGACAATAATGAATATTGCAAAGAGTGGTTTATCTGGTGTTGCGGTGGAGGCAAATAGAAGTCTAATATTATCGGTGAAAACAACAATAGAAAAAGCCAACAAATATTCTTTATTTATAGAGACATTTGAAAAGTTTGGTCATGAATAATTGTTTCTTAAAGATTGCAGTGGTTTCAGGTGAGGAATCTGGTGATTTACTTGGGGCCGATCTAATTTCTTGTTTATTACAACAGATAGGATGCAATATTCATTTGATTGGTGTTGGGGGGAGCCATTTAAAGGCATTAGGCTTAAAAAGCTTTTTTGATTCCCATGATATTGCTTTAATAGGTTTAAAGGAGGTGTTGAAAAAACTACCATTGTTGTTGCTACATATTCGCAATTTATCCAAATTTATTGCACAAGAACAACCTGATTGTTTAATTATTATTGATAGTCCTGATTTCACGCATCGTATTGCAAAAAAGGTACGTGCTTTAGCGCCTTCTATTCCTATCATTAAATATATTGCACCAACCGTTTGGGCATGGAGGCCAGAGCGTGCAAAAGCTATGTGTGGATTTGTTGATCATGTTTTAGCGGTTTTTCCTTTTGAAGAAAAGATTATGCAAGATTTGGGAGGCCCTGCCACGACTTATGTTGGACATCGTCTTTTGACATATCCTCCCCTTTTGAGAATTCAGTCAGAAAAAAAAAGCCAATTAGAACAAAGAAATTTGATCGATACACAAACATTATCGCCTACATTAGTTATTTTGCCAGGATCACGCAATTCAGAAATTCGTTCCTTAATGCCTATTTTTCGAGAAACAGTAGAGATTCTTGTACAACATATTCCTCATTTACGTATTATTTTACCAACCTTACCTCATTTGGTAGATAGAATCCGGGACTTTGTGCAGGGCTGGAAAAGCAAGATAGAAATTGTAGTTGGTGAAGATGAAAAATGGCGTGCTTTTGCACAAGCAGATGTTGCTCTTGCTGCACATGGAACTGTTTCACTTGAATTAGCCTTAGCAAAAGTTCCTATGGTTCTTTGCTATAAACTTGATTTCTTTTCTAAATTATTTATTTTTCCTAAAATGATGTTATGGAGTGCTGCTCTTCCAAATATTATTGCTGATAAGCCTATTGTTTCGGAATATTTGAATGAATTAATCCGTCCTGGCATGTTAGCAAGACAGGTAGAACAACTTTTGGCTAATCCTTTATTGCGACAGGCACAACTTGATTCCTTTGAGATGGTAGAACAGAAAATGAAAACTGAAGTACCATCGGGGGTTGTTGGCGCACAAACAATTATCACTATTTTAAAAAGCAGGAATAAAATTGTATAAATAAAGCAATATTTTAATGATTAATATTTAATTTTAGCAAGAAAATTACAAGCACGTTGGCTTTTAGGATTGGTAAAAAATTCTTCAGAGGCTGCATCTTCAACAATTTTTCCATTTTCTAGAAAGAGTATTCTTTCTGAGACTTTACGTGCGAAGCCCATTTCATGGGTAACACAAAGCATTGTGATCCCTGTATCGGCCAATCGAGCCATCACTTCCAAAACTTCTCTCACACTTTCTGGATCAAGAGCAGAGGTTGGTTCATCAAAAAGCATGACTTCAGGTTCCATACAAAGTGCACGGGCAATCGCAACACGTTGTTGTTGCCCACCAGAAAGTTGTAAAGGATATTTTTCACAGTGTTTTTCAATACCAACATGTGTTAAGTAACGAATTGCCCGTTCTTTTGCTTGTTGTTTGGAAAGTCCCTGAACTGTCATAGGTGCTAAAATACAATTTTGTATAACGCTCATGTGGGGAAATAAATTAAAGTTCTGAAAGACCATTCCTATCTTACGAAGAACATTTTTTTGCTGTTGTATAGGTGCAGTATGGATATCAACGTTATGGATACAGATTGAACCTTTTTGTGCTTGTTCTAATTGATTAATACAACGAATTAACGTTGATTTTCCTGATCCGGATGGTCCACAAATAACGATATGTTCACCAGCTTGAACATTAAAGTTGATATCATGTAGGACCTGAAAGTTTCCATACCATTTATTTAGATTTCGAATAGAGATCACTGGTTTTTTACTGGGAGAGATCGATTTATTATTTTTCAAATTCATCTTATTTTATTCTTTCATTGATGAAGAACTTGATTAATTCAACATTTTGGTTTGGTAAAGTTTTTTATGATCATTTTATTTACCGTAAATATCGAGTGAGGCGCTGCTCGATAAAAACAATAAAACGATGAATGAGTTCAACGATAAAGAGATAGATAAGAGCAGCCCAAACGTAAACTTGAAAATCGAAAGTCCGTGAATAAGCGAGTTTAGCAACCCCCATTAAATCATAAACAGTAATAAGTGAGGCAACAGCACTGGATTTAATCATTAAAATCAACTCATTTCCTAGGGGGCGTAATGCTACAATCATTGCTTGTGGAAGAATAACTCTAAAAAATGTGACAGAGTTGCTTAAACCTAAAGCTTTTGATGCTTCGCGTTGTCCAGTTGTTACGGATAGAAAACTTCCTTTAAAGATCTCAGATTGATAGGCAGCAGAATTGAGTGTAAAAATAAAAAGACAACAATACCACGCGTTTTGAAAAAACCACCATAGCCCCACTTGTTGCCAAAAACTGTTCATTGAACCAAGCCCATAATAAAAAAGAAAGAGTTGAGCTAATAAAGGAGAGCCACGGAAAAAATAGACATAAGCATTTGCAAAATATTGTAAAAATGTATTCTCTGATAGACGTGCAAAAGCGATAAGCATACCAAGAAAAAGTCCTAGAGAACAAGAAATAGAAACAAGTTCAACAGTAACAATAAAGCCATTAATAAATTTTGGTCCATAATGACTTAAAAGATCAGGATTAAAAAGAAAATAAAGCCACTCAGGAATCATTGACCTAGCACCTTTTTATAGCCTATTTGAGTGTATGTTTCCAAATAGCGTAAGATTGCAGTAAAAACCGCTGAAAATAACAAATAGAGTAAGCATGCTACAAAATAAAATAGCATGGGTTTATTGGTAGCAGCGACAGCTAGATTCGTTTGTCGCATGAGGTCAACAAGCGCGATGGTAGAAACAAGGGATGTATCTTTCAGTAAAGTAAGCCAATTATTAGAAAGTCCTGGCAAGGCATTTCGGATGAGCTGAGGGAAGACAATACGAAAAAATGTGGTTGACCGTGAAAGCCCTAAAGCTTTAGCTGCTTCATATTGACCTTTATCAAAAATATTAAATGCTCCAAGCCAAACTTCACAAGAAAAAGCTGCAAGAACCATACTAAGGGCAAGAACACCAGCAACAAAAGCATTGATACTGAACATGATTTCAAAACTAAAATAGTCAAATAAATTTTGAATAAGGCTTTGTAATCCGTAGTAAACTAAAAACAAAGTTAAAAGCTCTGGTAGCCCACGAAATATCGTTGAAAAGAGGCGTGCCATAGCTTTGGCCATCTTAATATTGGATCGAATCATCACTGCATTGAGAAGTCCTAGAGGAAATCCTAGAAGTCCACAACATAATGCCAATGACAAAGTCATTCCTGCACTGGAAAGTATAACTGCTCCCCATCCACCATTGCTAAATGATAGCAATGCTAAATTTTCAATCATTCTTGTATTCCTCATGAAAGAGTTAGATAATATTTTTTAGCAATAACCAACGGGTTTTATTAAATATCATATTGATATTTAATAAACATCACTTGTAAAATATTTTCTCATAATTTTTTCATAAGTTCCATCCAAACGGATTTCTTTTATTGCTTCATTGAACTTATTTTTAAGATCATTATTATTTTGACGGACTGCAATTGCAACAGGAAATCTTGTTTCTTCTAGAGTTCCCAAGAGGAGACAACAATCTTTTCCTTCATTTTTAAGCCAATTTAATGCTTGTAATTTATCAACAATAATCACATCAAGTCGATGATTTAAAAGATCACGATTCACTTCTATTGTGGAAGGATAGAGTTTTATTTTCACCTCTTCAGAGGCAAAATGATCTTCTGCATAGAAAGCTTGTGTTGTATTTGATTGCACACCAAGATTTTTACCTCTAAAGTCTTTTGTCGAGATTTCTTTAATTCCCGAAGCTTTGGTAACAATAACAGCCAGTGCTGTATCGTAGTAAGGATCTGTAAAGTCAATTTTTTGTAAACGCTCTTGTGTGAGAGAGAGGGAAGCGATGATAGCATCATATTTTTTTGCAATAAGTCCAGGGATCATTCCCTCGAAGTCTTGTGTAACAATAGTACAATCAACATTCATTTTTTTACAGAGTGCATAAGATATATCAATATCAAGTCCCTGCAATTTATTATTTGAGTCAATATAACTGAAGGGAGGATAGGTGCCTTCACTCGCAATTTTTAATGTTTTCGCATCAGCCAATTGGGTGAATAGTGCGGCGCTTATTATAAGAGCTCCTGCTAATAGTTTCATGATGTTCTCCTATTGGATAAGCGGGCAATATGAAATCATTATGTTTTTATAATCCGTAAGCTTTTTGGGAGCAATTCAAAAATTTATTGATGTTTATTTTAGATCATTATGTTGGGCATTATTGATAAAAAAAGAATAAATATCTTATTGCTTGTATGATAGCTTAATTTTCACGAAATTTTTGATTTGAATCATTTCATGAGTAAAAACTGAGGATTTTTCTTGAAAATAAGGCTATTAAATTTGAACATAAAAAAATTAGATTTTAATACGATAAAAATACAACCTTATTGTTGTCATTAGATTCTACAAAATGTTTAGCTCTCAAGGAGCAATTAAAGTTATTTTGATAAATGTAAATTTTCTTATAAAAATGCCGAATTTCTAATTATACCTGCATGTCCAATAAAGATTTAAAAAATACTCCTTAAATATACAGATTGAGTTTTAATTCATAGTACTATCTAATTGATATCGAAAGTAAAATATTTTCTCATAATTTTCTCATAGGTTCCATCGGCGCGGATTTCTTCTATTGCTTTATTAAAACTGTTTTTAAGATCATTATTATTTTGACGGAGTGCAATTGCAATAGGAAAATTTGTTTCTTTTAGAGTTCCCAAGAGGAGACAGCAGTCTTTTCCTTCATTTTCAAGCCAATTTAATGCTTTTAATTTATCAAAGATGATGATATCAAGCCGATGGCTTAAAAGATCACGATTAACTTCTGTTGCTGTAGGATAAAGTTTGATATTAACTCCTTCAGAGGCATAATGATCTTCCGCATATGCAGCTTGTGTTGTATTTGATTGTACACCAAGGTTTTTACCTCTAAAGGCTTGTGTTGAGATTTCTTTAATTTCCGAATTTTTGGTAACGATAACAGCGAGTGCTGTGTTGTAGTAAGGATCTGTAAAATCAATTTTTTGTAAGCGCTCTTTTGTAGGAGAAAGGGAAGAAACGATAGCATCATATTTTTTGGCAAGAAGACCGGGAATCATCCCTTCAAAGTCTTGTGTGACAATAGTACATTCAACATTCATTTTTTTACAAAGCGCATAAGATATATCAATATCAAACCCTTGCAGTTTGTTATTTGAGTCAATATAACTAAATGGCGGATAAGAAGCATCGCTTGCAATTTTCAGCGTTTGAGAATTGGCCGATAGGGTAAACAGTGTCGCGCTTATTATAAGAGCTCCTGCTAATAATTTCATTATGTTCTCCTATTAGATAAGCTGGCAAATATGAAACCATCATGAATTTTTATAATCTGTAAGCTCTTTTGGAGCAATGTAAAAAATTTATCTGTGTTCATTTTGCTATCATTATGCTGAATATCATTATAAAAAAAATAATTTCTTTTTATCAAGTATGGGAATAAAAAACACAGGAAAGAAGGTCACCTCTTATTGATTATAGGGTGATTTTTAATAATTTTATTTAAAAATCAATAATTTATCTTTAAAAGAAAAACTATTAACTTAAATACAAAGAAAATTTCAGCTTTTAACAGGACAAAATGTAAAGTGTTTTTATTCTAACTAGAGAAGCACTTAATGTAAGCTTTTTGCAATTTTATCTGAAGAAGATAGAAAGAAAAATTCTGACATTGCTAGATTTTAATATGTAATAAGGCTTTTAAACATGGGGGAATAATAGGGAATACATTTCCATTAAAGATAATAAGGATTATAAGGTAAAATTTTCAATTTCTTTTTGCTAAATGTTTGGCTAATTCGCAGAAGAGTATTCTCAATTTCTTTACAGAGCTAAAACTTAGAATTTTTTAGTAAATTTTTATGATGATGTTATCTCTGTAGAAAGAGTTTTAAAATCACGTTTTATAAAAATTCTTAAAGGATGTTTTTTGATTACTCTCAATAAAGCTTCAGTAAATTGAAGCTTTATTGATTTCTTTTTTTAATTTGCACGTTCATCTATAGGAACATAGTCACGCATAGCATAGCCTGTGTAGAGTTGTCGAGGACGACCAATTTTTTGTGCAGGGTCTTCAATCATTTCTTTCCATTGTGCCACCCACCCGACACTGCGCGCCAATGCAAAAAGGACAGTAAACATTTCAGTTGGAAAACCTAGAGCTTTTAATGTAATGCCGGAATAGAAATCAACATTGGGATAAAGCTTTTTCTCAATAAAATATTCATCACTTAAGGCAATTTTTTCAAGCTCTATTGCAATATCAAGAAGAGGGTCATCTTGAATGTTGAGTTCTTTTAAAACTTCATGACAGGTTTTTTGCATGATTTTTGCACGTGGATCATAATTTTTATAGACACGGTGCCCAAAGCCCATAAGGCGGAAAGGATCATTTTTATCTTTTGCACGTGCAATAAATTCAGGAATTCTTTTAATAGAACCTATTTCTTGTAGCATTTTTAGGCATGCTTCATTGGCACCACCATGTGCTGGTCCCCAAAGGCATGCAACACCTGCTGCAATACAGGCAAACGGATTAGCACCTGAGGATCCAGCAAGACGTACCGTAGATGTAGAAGCATTTTGTTCATGATCTGCATGAAGGGTAAAGATTTGATCCATCGCCCGAGCAAGCACAGGGTTTGTTTTATATTCTTCACAAGGAACAGCAAAGCACATATGGAGGAAATTTGCAGCATAACTAAGATCATTACGTGGATAAACAAATGCTTGTCCAATACTGTATTTATAGGCCATAGCAGCAAGCGTTGGAACTTTTGAGATAAGACGAACAGAAGCAATCATTCTCTGGTGAGGATCTGTAATATCAATAGAGTCGTGATAGAACGCAGACATAGCGCCAAGGCAGGCAACCATGACGGCCATAGGATGAGAATCACGACGGAAGCCATGGAAGAAGCGTGCAAATTGTTCGTGGACCATGGTATGCTGCATAATACATCGATCAAATTCATTTTTTTCTTGCTGTGTTGGGAGTTCACCATAAAGTAAAAGATAACAACTTTCGAGAAAGTCTCCTTTTTCAGCCAATTGATCAATAGGATAACCACGATAAAGCAATATGCCTTTATCACCATCGATATAAGTAATTTTTGATTCACAAGAAGCTGTTGAAGTAAAACCAGGATCATAAGTAAAAATATCGGTTTTTTTATAGAGAGAAGCAATTTCAATGACTTCAGGTCCACTCGTGCCTTTACGCAAGGGAAGCTCTACTTTTTTATCATTCACAATAATATATGCGTTATTCTCAGACATTCGGTATTCCTTTCAGATCCTTCACTTCTAAAAATTAAGACTCTGCTTCATCAGAGTGGGGGATGTATAACTGAAGCTTTTCTTACTTATTTAAGGGTAGATTGCCTCTAAAAGTGAGTACATGCAATCTAAAAATATTTCCTTATTGATCATTATTACTCAATAAGAAATGTATTTCAATGATATAACATAAAAAACTCTTTTAGGGCACGTTGAGATATCTGTATAGATCCTTATTTGAGGAAATATACTCAGTGTCCATCATGGGCATATTGTTGTGATAAGTTGGTCCTTGATGCGATGAAGGGATTCATCGCGTCCTAATAAAATAAGAACATCCAAAACACCTGGTGATGTTGCACATCCTGTAAGAGCTGCGCGAAGTGGTTGGGCGATAGATCCAAATTTGAGATTCTGTGTTTGTACACAAGAGCGAAGTGTTTCATCTAGAGTTTTTGTATCCCAAGAGGGGCAAGCTTTCAGAGCAAGATAAAGATCGTTTAAAATGGTTCGTCCATTTTTATCTAAGAGTATTTGAGCTTTTTCATTAAGTTGTAAAGGTCGTTGCGTAAAAATGAAGGAGGCATTGTCAATCAGTTCGCACAGTGTTTTTGAACGTTCTTTCAAATGCGGGATTGCTTTTAAAAATTGAACACGGCGTTTTTCATCAAGTCTTTCAATAATTTGTGCTCCCCTATCGGTTTCTGGTAGAATATTAAGAGCGGCATCAAAAAGTTCTTGATCATTACTCATACGCATATAGTGTCCGTTGATGGAATCGAGTTTTTTGAGATCAAAACGAGCAGCACCTTTGTTAATATCCTCAATATCAAACCAAGAAATCATATCTTTAAGTGACATCAGTTCGTCATCACCATGACTCCAACCTAAACGGACAAGGTAATTGCGCAAAGCAGCAGGAAGATATCCCATTGTTCGGTAGGCATCAACACCGAGCGCACCATGTCGCTTTGATAATTTTGCACCGTTTTCACCATGGATAAGAGGAATATGGGCCATAACAGGAATGTCCCATCCCATTGCTTTAAAGATAATCGTTTGTCGGGCTGCGTTGGTAAGATGATCGTCACCACGTATAATATGTGTGATGCCCATATCATGATCATCAACGACAACAGCATGCATATAGGTAGGCGAACCATCAGAACGTAAAATAATAAAGTCATCGAGATCTTTATTAGGAAAACGGACATCACCTTGAACACGGTCATGTATGATCGTTTCTCCATCTTGAGGGGCTTTGATGCGAATAACAGGCTTAACACCTTTAGGAGCTTCAGAACTATCACGGTCCCGCCAACGTCCATCATAACGGGGTGGGCGCCTTTCTGTACGGGCTTTTTCACGCATTTCAGCTAACTCCTCAGGTGAAGCATAACAATAATATGCTTTGCCATTCTTGACCAACTGTTCAGCGATTTGGCGGTGACGTTCTGCACGTTCGAATTGCGAAATAGGGGCGCCATCATAACTAAGACCCATCCAGTGCAAGCCATCTATAATGGCTTTTACAGCTGCTTCTGTTGAACGCTCTCGGTCTGTATCTTCAATTCGTAAAAGCATTTTTCCACCGGTATGTTTTGCATAAAGCCAATTAAAAAGAGCAGTACGAGCACCACCAATGTGAAGGAAGCCAGTGGGTGAAGGGGCAAAACGAGTAATAACAGACACGAATATTTTCCTTTAAACTAAGATATTACTTATGGAATTTTATAGAAAAGTCATGTTAGCATAAGTGATGGGGCGTGCAATAGCCGTATTGCGAGTTAAAGTGGGGGACTGATGTTTTATAAAAGTAAAGAGGGTTTATCCGAAAAATCTGTTACAGAAAGAAAAAAGCCATGTCAGATAGGGCAGAGTGTTTTTTCTAGGTATGATGATGCAAAGAACGGTAGCTATAATCAACAAAAACTTTTTTTATTGACACTCTTAAAAGAAGTAATCATTTTTTTTCGCAAATGGTTAGAAGATTGTATTAATAAAGAAGTTTCTTTTGGTATCCTTTTTTCGCTGATTTTAGTCTTTTTTGCCCTAGGAATCATTTTCTATTTTCATTTAGAGTGGGAACCAAGTTGGGGACAATTGGGGGCGTTGGTCAGTATTTTTCTGGGAATATTCTATGTTGCACGTTTTTATCGAAAAATATGGATTCCCGTGGGGTTTCTGTTTTGTATTATATTGGGTGTTTTAGCGGCAAAAATAGAAACGTGGCGTATTGCAACACCCATGCTAAGCAGTGACATTGTCACTACATTGACGGGAAGAATTGTTTCTATTGAGTCAGGTGCCAAAGGAGGATTTCGTTTAGTTTTGGATATTTTGAATACAGAAAATCCCGTATTACGCCATAGTCTTCATCGTGTTCGTTTATCGGCAAGATATTTGCCATCTGGCTTAGCGATTGGTGATGGATTGCATGGAAAAGTTAAGATTCGTGCATTCTCTGGGCCGGTGCGTCCAGGAGGCTACGATTTTAGTTTTCATAATTATTTTAAAAGAATTGGAGCACAAGGCGTTTATTTAGGAAAACCAAGAAAAATATCCGTTTCGCAGCCTGATGGAATATTCGCTATCATTCTACAGAAAATTGAAAATTTACGCACGAAGATGACACAAAGAATCCGTATAGCCCTTGAAGGAGAAAAGGGGAGTGTTGCAGCTGCCCTCATAACAGGGCAGCGTGCTGGTATTTCAAATGAGACAAATGAAGCATTACGTACAGCTGGATTAGCTCATATTTTATCAATATCAGGTTTACATATGGCGTTGTTAAGCTGCATAGTTCTTTTGAGTATCCGTAGTTTTTTAGCATTTTTTCCAGTTTTTTCTTCCTATTATTCCAGTAAAAAATTTGCTGCTATCGTTGCTTTTATGATAACAGCTTTTTATTTGTTATTGTCGGGCTTAGCAATATCAGCGCAAAGAAGTTTTGTGATGATTGCTGTTATGTTGGTTGCTATATTGTGTAATCGCTCTGCTATAACAATGCGTAATTTTTCCATTGCAGGGTTGATAACTCTAGCGATGACACCCCATGAAATATTAGGTCCTAGCTTTCAAATGTCCTTTTCTGCGACTGCTGCTTTGATCGCTTTTTTTGATTGGTGGAGTGGAAGGTCATTTTTTCGTAAAAGAAAAACAACTCCCTCTTATGTTGGAGGAGGAGTGATAAATTTTGTTTTCTTATCGATGCTTTCAACATGTGCTTCTTCCTTTGTTGCAGGGAGTGCAAGTGGAATTTATGCTGCTTATCATTTTTCTAATATGGCATCGTTGAGCATTATCAGTAATGCTTTTGCTTTGCCTGTCATCTCAATTTTTGTCATTCCCTTTGGATTAATCGCAGTTCTTGCAATGTTAGGAGGATTCGAATGGCTTCCTCTTCAAATTATGGGTTTTGGAGTTGATCTTGTAATAAAGATTGCACATGCTATCAAGGCTATTTCTCCTGATTTGAATCCTGGTTTTATGCCGTTATCAGCGTTAGTTTTATTGAGTATAGGCTTGGTTGGACTGACTTTTTGCAAAACACCCATCCGGCTCTTTTTTAGTTTGTTTATTTTGGCAGGTATTTCTATTTGTGTAATGCATTCACCTGTACAACTGATTATAGCAGATAATATGCGTCTCGTGGGCGTTATCCATGATAAAAAGTTATATATTGATCGTTACCATATTTCTAAGTTCACGACATCCATATGGAAAAAGTCATTTCGTGTGAAGGAAACGATTAAACCAACAAAATATGGTCCTTCGTTGCACGGACAATTTATTTGTGATTATCATGTATGTACATCTTTATTGGATAATGGATTAAAAGTGATCGTTTTACAGAGAGAAACAGGTCAATGTGTAGAGGCAGATATTCTCATTCAGACATTTGTGATGCATAATCCAACTTGTTACAAGAAGGCAAAAACAATATTTATACCTCAACAATTGTTATCACGAGGAAGCGTTATGATGACCAAAGGTGGAGATATTATTTGGTCTTCGCTAGGGTTTCATAGACCATGGAATATGCACAGACAGCGTTCATAAAAACATATAATCAGTCATATTTTGCTTCACATTTGGATAATGACAAAACAAAAAATAACAGAAGACTTTTCTCATAATATTTTACGGTATTTAAATTGGTAAGTTTATCAACGTCATTGAAATGAGATAATAATCTACAGTTTTCTAGAAATAGATGATTTTTTATATCTGATCATTTTAATTTTTTCAAAAAAATTGATATGTGCATTTTTGTGCATCCTATTGATAGCACAAAATAAATCAAAAATTCTTATTGAATGAGAAAAATGCTAACAAATATTCTCAAAGAAATAAAAAAGATAATTGTTGATTATTCTATTTTATTCTTATCAAATATTTCTATAACGAGTAACATCTCTTCAAGCAAAAGATGATGGTCAATTTAAATAGATTGCGTCAAGAGGTTATCTTTTATTATCATTATTATCGGTGGTAATAGGGGTGATTAATGCTGCTTATACGGATAGAAGGCAAAGTCATTCATGAATGTTCAGCAGTTAAAAAAAATGGCAGCTATTAAAGCGCTTGAGTTTGTGGAAGATGGTATGCGGCTTGGAATCGGATCTGGTTCGACAGTCAATGAATTTATTCGTCTTCTAGGTGAGCGTGTTGCGGATGGTTTGCGGGTGACTGGTGTTGCTACTTCAAAATATTCTGAACAACTCTGTCATAAGTTTGGAGTGCCTGTTAGCACTTTAGAACAAATACCTGAGCTGGATCTTGATATTGACGGAGCAGATGAAATTGGTCCTGAGATGATGCTCATTAAAGGGGGAGGGGGAGCATTGTTGTATGAAAAAATTGTAGCGTCGGCATCTCGTGCAATGCTTGTCATTGCGGATGAAACAAAGGTGGTAAAAAGACTTGGTGCTTTTGCACTACCAATTGAAGTTAATCCATTTGGTATCCACACAACATGCAGAGCCATTGAAAAAGTTGCTGATGATTTAGGGCTTTCTGGAAAAATTGCATTGCGAATGAATGGAAAAAATCCTTTTGAAACAGATGGTGGCCATTTTATTCTTGATGCATTTTGGGGCTGCATTTTGCAACCAAAACCATTATCGGATGCACTTCTTGCTATTCCTGGTGTTGTTGAGCATGGACTTTTTTTGGGGTTGGCTTCACGTGCAATTGTCGCTATGGCTGATGGTCAAACAAAAATTTTAGAATCTTTTGATTTTAGAGAAGACAGTTTCATGACGATATGTTAGCACAGTAAAAAAGGGTCTTAAAGATTTTAGGTAGAATAACGAATTAAAATTATAATTAGCGATCGGGGTAATCATTAAATGAAAATAATATTTTCTTTTCAGCGTTTTGTCGTATATTTGGGTGTAGTTGTCGTTTTTGTTGTGAATATTGGAATGGCTTATGCACAAGGTGTGAGCGATCAACATTTAGATTCAGCTAGAAAAGCTATAAGTGCCATTCACGCAACGGATCAGTTTGATAGTTTTTTACCAAATGCGGTAGAAGATCTTAAAACTGTACTGATGAGGGATGATCCAAACTTGGCAGCGGATATTTCTGATATTGTTGATAAGCAGGCGCTTGCTTTAATTAAAAGGCGCTCTGATCTAGAAAAAGAGATTGCTCATGTATATGCAAAATATTTTACTCAAAAAGAGCTTGATGCAATAACAACATTTTATAATTCTGATACCGGTAAAAAGTTTTTGACAGAAGTTCCCAATATCGCACGTGATTCTTACTCAGCATTTGATATATGGCGTACTGCTTTTATGCAGGATCTTGTAGAAAATGTGAGAAAAGAGATGTCTGAAACACTTAATTTGAATAATTCTACGATGCCTACAAATGTGCCTATAAAATCAGAATCTTCAGGAAATAAAAAATAGCTTGATTGATATCATGACAACCAATGGGCAATTTCTGATTTTTAAAATAGCGGCGGTTTTCCCGCCGTTTTAAATATTTTAATGAGAATAAGTCCTTTTAGAATGCTGCTTTATAAAAAAGGCTTCTTCAAAAGAAAAAAAGACTTTCATTTGATAATAAAAGATCTTAGCCTACTCTTGCAGATGTATAAGAAGGAATAATTCGTGGGCTCTTTTGACTTTGATTTATTTGTTATTGGAAGTGGTTCTGGTGGAGTGCGTGCAGCACGGCTTGCTGGAGGTCTTGGCAAGCGGGTCGCTATAGCAGAGGAATATCGTATAGGGGGCACTTGTGTTATTCGTGGCTGTGTTCCCAAAAAACTTTATGTTTATGCATCACAATATGTAAAAGAATTTAAGAAAAGTGTTGGTTTTGGGTGGAAATATGCGGATCCAATTTTTAGTTGGGAAAAGTTGGTTGCAGCTAAAAATAAAGAAATATCAAGGTTAGAAGGGCTGTATCGTAAGGGATTAGAGAATAACAATGTGCATATTTATGAAAGTCGTGCTACTTTTGTAGATGATCACACATTAGAGCTTTCTGCCACGGGTGAGCGGGTCAGTGCAGAAAAAATTTTGATTGCAACAGGGGCAAAAGTTGCACCAAATACTTCCATAGA
Source organism: Bartonella sp. MM97QHHN (assembly GCF_042194285.1). Lineage (NCBI taxonomy): Bacteria > Pseudomonadati > Pseudomonadota > Alphaproteobacteria > Hyphomicrobiales > Bartonellaceae > Bartonella > Bartonella sp. MM97QHHN. The sequence continues at coordinate 49,384 of NZ_JBHIMS010000022.1, forward strand.
AGGCGGTGGATTTTGCCTCACTTCTAATGAGATTTTTGACCTTGATCAACTCCCAAAATCAATAGTCATTGTTGGTGGAGGGTATATTGGTGTTGAATTTGCTAATATTTTTCATGAATTAGGTGTAAAAACAACGCTGCTCCATCGTGGTGATTTAATCCTTCGTGGTTTTGATCATGATTTGCGGCAATTGCTCAGCGATGAAATGACTGAAAAAGGGATTTCTATTCTCTATGGTGTAACAATTTCTAAAGTGCAGGCTGCAGAAAATTGTTATGAAGTTATTTTATCAAATGGGAAAATAATCAGAGCCGATCAGATTATGTTGGCTACGGGGCGTGTACCAAATACAATGGGTTTAAGACTTGAGCGGGCAGGTGTTAAGGTGAATGAATTTGGTGCAGTTGTTGTTGATGAGAAAATGACAACAAATATCCCCCATATTTGGGCTGTTGGTGATGTAACAGGTCATATTCAATTAACACCTGTTGCGATTCATGATGCAATGTGTTTTGTTAAGACAGCATTTGAGAATATTCCAACAACACCTGATTATGATTTAATTACAACAGCAGTTTTTTCACAGCCAGAGATTGGAACGGTTGGTCTTTCAGAAGAGGAGGCGGTAAAGCGTTATAAGCGTCTTGAAATTTATCGTACAGTTTTTCGTCCTATGCGTAATGTTCTTTCTGGTAGTTCAGAGAAAATGCTTATGAAACTCATTGTTGATGGTGAAAGCCGTATTGTTGTGGGCGCTCATATTTTAGGGGAAAACGCTGGTGAGATGGCACAGCTTATTGGGATAGCTCTCAAAGGAAAGCTGACGAAGGATATCTTTGATGAAACGATGGCAGTGCATCCAACGATGGCAGAAGAATTGGTAACGATGTATAAACCAAGTTATATATATGAAAATGGGAAGAAAATAGAAAGTTAAACAGCATATATTGCGGTAAAAAGCTTTTGATATGCCAATCTGTAAGATTAATCTTTAGAGAGAGTGTAATGATAAAAGAATGGGCACCTGACTCTTGGAGAACAAGGCCAATTAAACAAGTTCCGACTTATCCGGATAAGTCTATGTTAGAAGATGTTGAACGAAAACTGAGAAGTTACCCTCCTTTAGTTTTTGCCGGTGAAGCACGTGATTTAAAAAATGAATTAGCAGCTGTTGCAAAAGGACAAGCTTTTTTATTGCAAGGTGGTGATTGTGCCGAAAGCTTTGCAGAACATGAAGCTGATAATATCCGTGATTTTTTTCGTGTATTTTTGCAAATGGCGATTGTTTTGACCTTTGGTAGTTCTAAACCGGTTGTTAAAATTGGTCGTATTGCTGGTCAATTTGCAAAGCCTCGCTCTTCTGATATTGAAAGAAAAGAGGGAGTTGAATTTCCTGCTTATCGTGGGGATATTATTAATGGCATTGAATTTGAAGCAGGTTCTCGTATTCCAGATCCGCAACGGATGTCTATGGCTTATCGCCAATCTGCGGCAACACTTAATCTATTGCGTGCTTTTTCACAAGGTGGCTATGCTAATTTAGAAAATGTTCACACATGGATGTTGAGTTTTGTTTCTAACAGTCCGCAGGGAGAACGTTATGAATTATTGGCAGAGCGTATTTCTGAAGCAATTGATTTTATGCGTTCTATAGGGATTACATCCAAAACACATTCTTCATTGCGTGAAACATCTTTTTATACCAGTCATGAAGCACTGTTGCTTGGTTATGAAGAGGCTTTGACTCGGATTGATTCAACTTCAGGAAATTGGTATGCAACATCTGGTCATATGTTATGGATTGGTGACCGTACGCGTCAGATTGACCATGCTCACGTTGAATATTGTCGCGGCATTAAGAATCCTATAGGATTAAAATGTGGTCCTTCCATTGAGTCTGATGAGCTTTTAAAATTAATTGATATTTTAAATCCTGAAAACGAGCTGGGGCGGCTTACTCTCATTACGCGCTTTGGTTATGATAAAGTTGAAAGTTATCTGCCTAAACTCATCCGTGCCGTTGAACGCGAGAAGCGTGCGGTTATATGGTCATGTGATCCAATGCATGGCAATACAATTACTGCCAATGGTTATAAGACGCGTCCCTTTGATTATGTTTTAAAAGAAGTAGAGAATTTTTTTGCAGTGCATCGTGGAGAGGGAACTTATCCAGGAGGCATTCATATTGAGATGACAGGTCGTGATGTTACTGAATGTACAGGAGGGGCACATGCCATTTCTGTGGACGATTTATCTGATCGTTATCATACGCAATGTGATCCACGGTTAAATGCAGATCAAGCGTTAGAATTGGCTTTTCTTGTTGCTGAACTCCTTAAAAAAAATCGCGTGACTGACTCGTTAGCAATTGCTGCTGGGGGGTAGCAAAAATTTGCCTAATATTTTTTTAGGTCATTATGGCAGAAGAGAATTTTTAAAAATGATATTTCCGATGATGAAGAATAAAGTTGTGGTTACTAAACTGATGAAATGATACAAAGGCTTATGAAAAATGATTTTCGGGTATCAATTGCTCAATTAAATCCTATTGTCGGTGATATTGAGGGGAATTTTTCTTTAGCTGTCATGGCGCATCAAAAGGCCAAAGAAGAGGGGGCAGATCTTGTTTTATTCACGGAACTTTTTATAAGCGCTTATTCGCCGGAAGATCTTGTTCTAAAACCTGCTTTTACAAAAACATGTGAAGAGACTGTTGAGAAATTAGCAAAGATAACCGTAGGCGGACCAGGAATTGTCATTGGACTTCCATTAAGACGCAATGGCAATATTTACAACGGTGTCATGCTTCTTGATGAAGGGCGAGTCATTGCCGAAAGTTTGAAGTTTGATTTACCTAATTATGCTGAATTTGATGAAAAGCGTTTATTTTCTTCAGGACCACGACCTAAGCCTCTTATCTATCGTGGGGTAGGACTAGGAATAGTGATTTGTGAAGATATTTGGAATGATTCTTCACTTTGTGCGGAGCTTGGTAATAAAGGAGCGGAAATTATTCTTGTCCTTAACGGATCTCCCTACTATCGTAATAAAACCTTAAAACGTATAGATGTTGTTCATACGCAAGCCCTACGATCTGGGGTGCCAATTATTTATGCTAATCAAGTTGGTGGTCAAGATGAGCTCGTTTTTGATGGCGGGTCTTTTGCCTTGAATGGACAAGGCAAAAAGATATTTCAAATGAAACACTTTGATAGCCATATTGCTTTAAGCCATTGGCAAAAAACAACGACGGGATGGCACTGTATTTCAGGTCCTAAAGAAAGTCTTCTCAATGGATTAGCGGCCGATTATCAAGCTTGTGTTTTAGGGTTGAAAGATTACGTTAATAAAAACGGCTTTAAGGATGTTATTCTTGGTCTTTCAGGAGGAATTGATTCAGCCCTGTGTACAGCAATGGCGGTGGATGCTCTTGGTGCTGAGAGGGTTCGCACCATTATGATGCCCTATCATTATACTTCGCAAGAATCATTAAAAGATGCCAAAGAATGTGCTGATCTTTTGGGATGTTGTTATGAAATCATACCGATTGCACAACCTGTTGAGGCTTTTTTAAAGACAATGGCACCTGTTTTTTCAGGGTTATCCTCTGACGTCACAGAAGAAAATCTTCAAAGTCGTATACGCGGTACACTTTTAATGGCGCTTTCAAATAAATTCGGCTCAATGGTGGTAACGACAGGCAATAAGTCAGAAATGGCTGTGGGATATGCAACATTGTATGGGGATATGAATGGCGGGTTTAATCCTCTTAAAGATATTTATAAAATGCAGGTTTATGCATTAGCTGAGTGGCGCAATAAAAATCACTTGCACAATTTGAGAGGACCAGAAGGAATTGTCATTCCATCCAATATTATAGAAAAAGCGCCTTCTGCAGAGCTGCGGGAAAATCAAAAAGATGAAGATTCACTTCCACCTTATCCTATTCTAGATGATATTTTGCAATCTCTTGTAGAAAATGACATGAGTATTGGTGATATTGTTCAACGTGGGTATTCACGGGAAATTGTTGAGAAAATTGAACAGCTTCTTTATAGTGCTGAATATAAAAGGCGACAATCTGCACCCGGTGTAAAAATCAGTTACAAGAATTTCGGACGCGATCGTCGCTATCCTATAGTCAATCATTTTCGCGATAAAAATTGAGTATTATGTTATGGTTAAAGTTCGTTTTGCTCCCTCTCCAACAGGTTATATTCATATTGGCAATATCCGTATTGCACTTTTCAATTGGCTTTATGCGCAAGCGCATAAAGGAGAATTTATTTTGCGCTATGATGATACAGATGTTGAACGTTCTAAACAAGAATATATTGATGCTATTGCTGTTGATCTTGAATGGTTTGGTATTCAACCAGATTCAATTTATTACCAATCTAAGCGATTTAATCGATATGATGAAGTTGCAGAAATTCTCAAACAACGCGGGCTTCTTTATCCCTGTTATGAGACTGCAGAAGAATTAGAGCGGCGTCGTAAAATCCAGCTTTCACGCAAATTGCCTCCTATTTATAACCGTGCAGCATTAAAATTGACAGCAGAAGAGAAAAAAAACTTTGAATCTCAAGGTCGTAAACCCCATTGGCGTTTTCTTCTTCCTAATTTTGAAAGTGATCCTTTACAAACAAAGCGAACAGAAGTTTGCTGGAATGATGCAATAAAGGGAAAGCAGACGATTGATTTGGCTTCTCTTTCAGATCCTGTTCTTATTCGTGAAGATGGAAGCTATCTTTATACATTGCCGTCTATTGTTGATGATGTAGATATGGCTATTACGCATATTATTCGTGGGGATGATCATATTACAAATACAGGCGCTCAAATTGCTCTTTTTAAAGCTCTTAATGCAGAATTACCGGTTTTTGCTCATACCAATTTATTGGCGACAGTTTTAGGAAAAGGATTTTCAAAACGTAATAATGATCTTTCTATTCGTTCTCTACGGGAAAAAGGATTTGAATCTATAGCTGTTCAATGCCTTGCCGTTTTGATTGGGACATCACAAAATGTACATCCCTATCCCCATCAAGCAGCGCTTTTAGAGCATTTTAATTTACAAGATACATCAAAATCGGTTGCAAAATTTGATATTGCTGATCTTCTTTCTTTGAATAGTCATCTTGTCCATGAACTAAGTTATGAGGACGTTAAAATGCGCCTTAAAAAACTTTCTATTGAGGGAGATAAGGCGGAATATTTCTGGAACGCGATAAGACGCAATATTGATAAAGTCAATGATGCTGTTTTGTGGTGGAAAATCATTCATGATGAACAGAATTTTGATACAGTGGCACTAGAGGATCGTGTATTTGTGCGTCAATCACTCGATTTCTTACCTGAAGGTGCTTTGAATGAGGAAAGTTGGAAAATTTGGACAACAGCATTAAAAGAAAAAACAGGTCGGAAAGGAAAGTTCTTATTTATGCCATTACGTCAAGCACTTACGGGCATGGATCATGGACCTGAAATGGGAAAGCTTTTGCAGCTTTTAGGGCGTGAAAAGGTAATAGAAAGACTCTCTAAGAAATAAGAGAAACTTTTAAAAGGCATCTTTTATTTACTTTATGCTTACAGAGAGTAAAGGACGAGTCTATCTACGCGTCTTTATGAGCATGAATGCAGGAATATCATCACCAAATCCAAGGGGCGTGTAATTCTTATTTTTTCGTGAGCGTTGTTGCTCAGATGGCTTCTCCTTATTATTTGCATTTTTGATATATTCTGTTTTATTCTCTTCTACAGATTTTTTAGTGTGAGCAACAGGCTCTTTTGGAGCAGTTTTCTTTGATGATTTTGAAGATTTTTTCTTTACAACAATATCTTCTGTTTGAGCATCGGCTATTAAAGTTGAAAGATCTCCATTGAGCCATTCAATTTTTTCATTACTCATTTCCTCGATGGCATTGATATATTTTTGATCAGCTTTTGTAACGATTGTAAAGGCTTTTCCGCTGCGATTTGCACGCCCTGTACGACCAATTCGATGGATATAGTCTTCAGCATGTGTAGGAACATCATAGTTAAATACATGACTTACAGCTGGAATATCGAGACCGCGGGCAGCAACATCAGAAGCAACAAGAAGTGTAAGTTTATTATTTTTAAAATCAGCTAGGGTGTTCATGCGCGAATATTGGTCCATATCTCCATGAAGTGCCCCTACATTAAAGTTATGTTTGATGAGCGATCTAAAAAGTTCAGAGATATCTCTCTTTCGATTACAGAAAATGATTGCATTTTGAAGCTCTGCACCTTCATTTTGGATCAGCTCTCGTAAAACCGCTCTTTTATCCCATGATTTATTTCCAGATTTGACAAGCCGTTGTGTAATTGTGGTAGCTGTTGAGGAAGCTTTTGTAACTTCAACAGATACAGGAGAATGTAAAAATTGTTTCGTTAGCTTTGTAATTTCTGGCGCCATTGTTGCAGAAAAGAACAAAGTTTGACGCGTAAAAGGGGTTAGTTTACAGATGCGTTCAATATCAGGAATAAAGCCCATATCCAACATGCGATCAGCTTCATCAATCACAAGGATTTCAACGCCCATCAGGAGCAGTTTACCGCGCTCGCAATGATCAAGAAGGCGCCCTGGTGTTGCTATAAGAACATCAGCTCCCCGTTCAAGTTTGCGATCTTGGAGTTCAAAAGAAACGCCACCAATCAAAAGAGCAACATTTAAACGATGATTTATGCCGTATTTATCGAAATTTTCTTCAACTTGAGCTGCAATTTCTCTTGTTGGTTCTAAGATAAGCGTACGGGGCATGCGTGCTCTTGCACGACCTTTTTCAAGGAGAGTGAGCATAGGCAATACGAAAGAGGCGGTTTTACCTGTTCCCGTTTGGGCGATTCCTAAAACGTCTTTTCTTTGAAGGACATGCGGAATTGTTTCACTTTGAATAGGTGTCGGAGATGTATACCCCGCTGATTTCACCGCATTAATAACCTTTGCGGAAAGACCTAAATCATCAAAACTGTTTAAAGATGGTATCATTTTTTTATCAACTGCTCTGTGATTTTAACTGCGCTATCTAAATGATGATTATAACCAATATTCTACACTCTTTAAAAGTGTTAAGATGTTTTCACAAAAAAACTAACTATAACAATCATATACATATAAAACGCATAATACAATCATTAATAGCGAAATTGTTCTGATAAAATGCGCTCATCCCATGAATGATTTGAGTCAAAAAGGATTGAAGCTGTTACTTCTGTTGCCATTGAAATAGTAACTGAATGGACAGATTTAACTTCAATATTATCTGCAGCAGCGTTTACAGGGCGTTTGTCAGGTTCAAGCATATCAAAGCGCACTGTTACTGTATTGGGAAGCAAAGCTCCATGCCAACGCCGAGGGCGAAAAGGGCTAACGGGAGTGAGGGCCATAAGGGGAGCCATAAGAGGTAAGATAGGTCCTTGTGCTGATAAATTATAGGCGGTTGATCCAGCTGGTGTAGCGACGAGGACACCATCACAACTTAATTGTTCCATTCGTACGTTGTTATCAATGGTGATGCGAATTTTTGCCGCTTGATAAGATTGCCGAAAGAGGGATACTTCATTAATTGCAAGCGCCTCGATAGAATCTTGACATTCAGATTTTGCAATCATGCGCAGGGGATGGATTTCTTTTTTATGTGCGACAGCAATACGATTGGGCAATTTTTTTTCATGAAATTCATTCATAAGAAATCCTACAGAACCTTGATTCATGCCATAAATAGGTTTGCCTGTGTTCATGACATCTCGTACGGTTTGTAACATTGTCCCATCACCACCGATTGCAACAACAATATCAGTTTCTTCCAGAGAAGAATGACCATAAACGGAAATTAATTTATGGGTAGCTTTGATAGCCTCCTCAGTTTCTGCGGAAATAAAATGAAAGCGACTTGGTAATGTAGCCATTTAAAAATTATCCTGATACTTATAATTTATGTTGTAACTTATTTATGAGAGTTTTGAAGTTGTAATAAATGCTCTTTTTATAATAAAAAGAGCATTGAATAAAGAGAAGTTATTTCAAGGTAAAGTATCATTAAAAAGTAAAAGGAATGCGTCGTTAGATAAATCACAAACAAGTAATTTTTTTATTAGAATGATAATTTAGCATTGAAGTTAAGAGTATGATTAGTTAAAAGACCATAACTGATTTTAATAATTAGTGTGGAGCACCCGTAGCTCAGCTGGATAGAGCGCTGCCCTCCGAAGGCAGAGGTCACAGATTCGAATTCTGTCGGGTGCACCAAATTCTTCAACTTCATATTATCCTAAATAACAATATTACCTAAAAAGAAGCCACTTTCCTCTTTTATGAAAATGGTCATTTGAGTTGTTTATTAAGTTTTGTAGCGAATAAGAAAATAATTTCAAGAGAAGTAAAATTTATGGCTGCGTATATAATTTTTCGGTTAGTCATTTTAAATATCAAGATAAAAAAGCAAGATTATCTAAATATGCTTTCAATTTAACTATAAACATTTATAACATAAAAATACATATTAATTCAATATGTTATTGTACAACTGATCTGGCGATGTTGACAGTAGATCGCTAAATATATTGTTTTGAGCATTAAAATAAATAGCTAAATTTGCTTTTATTCTATTTTTGGAGTTAAAGGCTGTTATGGTGATATGGAACGCGGATGAGGAATATCACCAATTAAAGGAATAATAAGGGGGAAAAAACAACCGTCAAGATTTGAATTGTTTCAAAATGCTGTATTTGATATGGTTATCTGGTAATTTCTCTATACACCAATATTGCCAGTTATGTTGGATGAGGGATTGTTTAGCTTTAATCAACTTTCTTATATACCGAACGCTAATTATGGTGGTTATTTAGTTGGGAGTATGTTCTTTACGTTTGGCAGAATTGGGATTATATCTCTTGCTCCTCGCATACTATCTTGTGCAGCTATAGTAATGAGTGCACTTATTATTTTCATGGCATTAACACTTAGTCCTTTTGATCCGTTTTGTTGCTGGTGAATGATGGTTTTGGGTTCTATGATGGTCATGCAGCATAGCCATAATGGGCGGATTATTTCTTCGCTTTAGGCAGGTATAGGAGTTGCTATTCTCTTAGGTAATGAATATGTTATTATTAGCTTGAATATGACAACTATATCAAAAAACACCTCCGTTATTTCTTCCATTGCAAATGAAACCGCTCCTGTTAATCAGAAAAAAACATCCAAAATATGAATAGATCAATTAAATGGATTTCGTGACTGGTCATGTATATATATATTATCGCATTCGTGCTTTAAAAGATTTTGGTGATGTAAAAAAGGCGGTCTAGATGCTTTTATTGAAAATGAAAGAGCAATCTCTCTCATAATGGCAATTGCTGGGTTGCTGATAATGCCGTGTTGTAACATCTAGTCGTGTTTATGAAAATACAAGGGGCTATGGCAATACTGCCATTGGTGGCTATGTCTATGGCAATACCCTTATATGTGATAAAACCTATGTGTATTTTGGTGCTCATGTTTATGACAATGCTCATCTTTTTTATAACGGTTGAGTTTATCATTATGCGTGGGTTTATGGGAATGAAAAATTATCCGGTAGTGCACGTATTCATAGCAATGCCGCGGTTTATGATCATGCGGTTGTTAGGCAAGGTTTACGGCAATGCTAGCATGGGGTATCATACTGATGGGTATAGCTCTGTTTATGGCAATGCAAGAATAAAAAGACATAGCGATTTATATTCGGTTCCCATAAATTGTGAGGTTTATGAAAGTGATGATGTTATCAAGATTGATGAACAGAATAAATGACAGACGTGGAGAGTGCTTCTTTGATGGTTATAAACGCATCATAAAAGAAAGCCGTGCCAATTGATATAACGCTGCTTTTAAATAGAGGTACTACAGATCATACAAAAGAAATCAATAATGAATGCATATATACAAAACGTATCATATTGCAAACGCTCTATTCTATTGATTAAAACTGATCAATAGGAACGTAAATGACAGGTATAATATTTAATCACTCATTTGAATTACAGAATCTATAAACACTTTTGTATGGCTATAAAACGTATTAAGAATAACGCTCGCATTTTTGAAGTGGTCATTTGACACAAAGTACATTATCAAAATGTCTCAACGCTTGGTAGGTTCATATCAAGACAATCAAGAGAAAATGCGTATTAAGTGAATATTTGTAACAAAACCCGTTGTTTAAATTTACAAGCATTGGTTTTAAAAGCAGCTTTTCAGAAGACAATAAACAACCGCTTTTTATAAAATCTAAGGCTTTTAAACTGTTATAAAACCTAGGTTTCAAACGTTTTTATAGAGATATCATTTTGTGTCTCTAAACGTTTAAACGTTCATTTAGTGAGGTTCTCATAAGCGTATTTTTACTTTGCATTTAAACTTAACTTCTCTGCAAATAAGCCGGTCCATATTTGGGCTGGCAAAATTAATCAGCCCAAATTTGAGCTCGTTAACTTTAGAGTAGAGCAGTCTTTAATATTGTCGCTTTTAACTCAAAATTGAGTAAAACACCATGCCTTTGTAATATGATTGCAATCCTTTTGAAATTTATCTACTTATCTTTGTCTTAATAAGTATCCTCAAATTTGAGGGGACGTCATTTGGTTTCGTATTTTTAAACTGTAACTTTTAAAACGTTTTTTGCTTGTTTGCCTGCGTTATATCATTAAAAATCTTTTGATTTCTACGACATAACATTATCAATTTCATTACCTGTTGTGATGATAATATCTATATGATGTCTGCTTATTATTGACTAACTTTTTAGTAAGCGCCGCTTTAAAATCGACTTGTCTTTAAATCCTTTTATGTGCCCTTAATGAATTAAAACCTATTCTATGATAGTTTCAAATGATTATTTCTTTTAAGGTTTAGCTCAAAAAAAGAGTAAACCCCATACCATTCTTTAAACGCATGCAATTTATGTTATCGATAATTTCAAACGATTACGTTTTTAATAATGCGATTTGTGTGTGATAAAAACGTATCATAAAATTTATGAACTGTTATGAATGATAGCTGCGTTCACTTCATTTGAATGTTTACATGCGTTATAACATTTGCATCATGATTTGCGTTTTATGGTCTATCCATACATGGTAATTGTTTATGAAAAATGGTTAATTAAATCACGTATAAAAGTGTAGATTTTAAATGGGATTCATATAAAATAATTGCATGCAAACTATTGACTTTATTATATTTTTTTATGAATAAGATTCCATCTCGTTTAGACGTTGCAAAAGAAATCACCAAAGACCTTATTGATAAGATTCTTCTCTTACACGGCGTTATCACTTTTGTTTGCAAAAATCTGCTTCGCTTTTGACTTTTGATATGGATACAACCTCTTTTGAGGTAGAGCAAAGAATTTTTTAATCATGGAGAATGCAACAGTGTTCTTCAAAAATCTTGATTGGTTTGTTGAAAAAATTAAAGAGGTAGATAATTATTCAGCATGTTATCAACTACCAGATTGTGAAGTACAAATTCTTTATAATGACGCAATTATCAAAGGTTATCCGTAAGTTGATGTTGGAGTTTCGATTAGTACTGGTATTTTAGCTGCTGCCTATGGTAATTGATCCCTATCAATTCTCAGCACTTACAAGATCTACAACTTGATTTTTATAAAAAGGGGTTGAGAGTTTGTGAAGAAGAAATATATGCGGATTGGTTGGAATTAAGCGGGATTATGTCTTGAAATAGGCGATAGAAAAAATTGATCTTCATAAATGCTTTTATTCCAGATATGGAGCACCACCTTGGCGATAGAGTGAAGTTGGAGGGCACATAAAGGTTATCAAGGTAGATGATGCAGATTATAGCTTACTTCATATTGGTGCACTAGCTTTATTGGGTGATGTTGCAACCTTACAATCTTATTACCAAATTTTCAGTACAGAGGATCATTTAGGCTTTGATGAAAATACCTAACAGATTCATTTTGAACGTGCATTGGCTTTAGTCAAAGAAGTAGTCAAATCTAAGCAACTCAGCTACGCTTTCATTGCAAAAGTAGTAAAAAATATGAACCATCTGGAAGAAAAACAAAGTTCTTAATAAGAGCTTTCCAGAGAGGTGGAGTTTCATTCTTGGAAGGAAAAAAATAGCTAAATTTATCGAAACAAAAGCTAAGGAATAGTTCCTTAAGAAATATCAAGAAGATCTAAAAAGATTATAGGAGCCAGAGTCTGGTTTAAAGATGCCATCATCAGTTGAGTTAACTCAACAATGGTGGAGTTTTATCCATTGGCGGAAATCTGATGTTTGAAAGAGGCTTTCTTGATGTGAAGGTAATATTGTAATAAATAATTATTATAAATCAATATGTTGTATATATTCATTGTTTTGAGGTTAATGACCATTGACAAATAATTTTGCACCATTTTCTCTCTTCCAGCTTTTCGTCAATCATCAATGAAAATTTTTTATAATGGAAAGTTCATTGATAATATAACTTTTGTATGTCATTACTTTACGCTTAAAAAAAATATAAAAATAATGAAATGCAATTGAGTTATCAACTGCTTATTCTTTTCAATTTTTAATCATAAAAAAATCTTTTTATTCATTTTGCTTATAAAAAGAATTAGCTTTTTTCTGGTGATACAAGTGGAGAAATAAGGATTTTAGATATGTTTCGGCGTTCCATTTCAATCACTTTAAAGTGTAAACCATCAGTTTCAAAGCTTTCTCCCTCATTTGGTAAATGACCAAACTGCCAAAGCATAAAGCCTGCCAGAGTCGTATAACGATCTGCTTCATCCACAAGGTTACGCCCAAGATAACCACTTAAACGGCGGATATCAGCATATCCCTCAACAAGAAGACTGCCATTTTCAAGTTGTTCTGCGATCATGAGTTCTTCATCGTCATCAGGAAAGTCTCCTGCAATAGCTTCGAGAATATCGGTTGGTGTTGCAATTCCTTCAAAAGATCCATGCTCATCAACAATAATTGCAAGCTGAATCGAAGAATGACGTAATTGCTCCATCAATCGTAAAACACTTGTATTTTCATGAACAACGAGGGGTTCTCGCATAGCTTTTTTCCAATTAATCTTTTTCCCCTCAGCCAAATTCAAAAGAAGATCTTTTGTCAATGCAACGCCAACAAATTCATCCACTTTTTCACGCGCAAGAATTAAGCGGCTATGTTTAACCTTTTGTAATTCTTCACGCATTTCATTTTCATCAGCATTTAAATCTAACCACTCAATCTCATTACGCGGCGACATGATAGAGCGAACAGGGCGATCAGCTAAATCGAGAACACCACGAATCATCTCCTTTTCTTCTGGTCTAAACAATTCAGAAGCTGCGGCCTGTTCAGCAATAACATCTACAGTCTCAGCAAGGTGACTATCTTTGCTTCCTCCTCCTAAGAGCCTCAAAACAGCATCAGCTGTTCTACTGCGTAGATCATTCGTTTTAATCATTTTTTCACGGTTACGACGTCCAATTTGATTAAAAGCTTCGATAAGAACAGAAAAACCAATAGCAGCATACAAATACCCTTTTGGAATATGAAAACCAAATCCTTCAACAATGAGAGTAAAACCAATCATCATCAAAAAACCAAGACAAAGGATTACAATAGTGGGATGACGATTAATAAAACGCATAAGAGCACCAGATCCGCACATCATTACTCCCATAGCAGCTATGACTGCGATATACATAACTGCTGCCTGCTCTTTTGCAATCATACCTGTTGCGGTAATAATACTGTCTAGTGAAAAAACGGCATCCAGCACCACGACTTGGACGATTACTTGCCAAAAAACAGCATAACCAACGCCTGTTTTTCTTTCATGTGATACTCCTTCTAACCTTTCATGTAATTCTAGCGTTCCCTTTGCGAGCAAAAAGGCTCCACCACCGATTAAAATAAAGCTATGCCAACTAAATACAAAAGATGAAAGTGAAAGAATTACTCTATCGAGTCTCATAACCCATCCAATAACGGTAAGAAGAAAAAGCCGCATAATTAATGCTAAAGTAAGACCTATAAAGCGTGCGCGGTCACGCAAATGCAGTGGCAATTTTTCAGCTAAAATTGCAATAAAGATAAGGTTATCTATTCCTAAAACAATTTCGAGAAAAACCAGCGTGATCAAACCAAACCACGCATGGGGATCAGTGATCCATTCCATCATTCCTTACCTTTTAGAAGCTTAAAAGCGCGCGATTGACAAAAAAAATTCATAGGCTTTTGTTCGTATATTGGATCATGAACATTGAATGTAAAAAACTTATATTCAAAGAAAAAAACAGCACAATATTGCTTGAATGCATGTGATTTTTGATAAAACAAAATGATGCCCCATCCCGCTTACAACCACAAGAAGGTTCCTCTAATTTTCGCTCGGGCATTATGCTCGATAATCCTCTAACTATAGGTTCTGTATAACAATCAGAACATTTATTTATAAAGCTTCTTATAATGGGTTTATTTTTATATAAGATCAAGTGGTGAATATCATATTTTTAACCTTACAGACAATGAGTTTATATAACAAACAACAAAATATCTGGACATCTATCCTTAGGAGCGTTATAGAAACGCTCATTCTCGTCTTTTGAGAAGCTTATGGGTGATTAGCTCAGTCGGTAGAGCAGCTGACTCTTAATCAGCGGGTCGTGGGTTCGATCCCCTCATCACCCACCATTTTATTTTATACCGTAAATAACTTATTGATTGCGTAATTTTTTTTAAGGTATGAGTTGCTAAATAAAATTGGGCAGTAGGATTTCCCCATATCTGTTTGTTTAAAAGTGAAGATTGTTGATATAGCTTAGTCATCGGTTTTTGTACTTTTTAGGGGACTCAAAGAACTTCCAAAGGACATTTAAAGATCTTTTAATGCGTATTGTTTCTTTTTTTTTAAGTTGCAATTGGTAAGGAGAAGCTTCTTACCGACAATTGTGTTATTTAAAGGGGTATAAAAATCAACAGTTTTCACTTCTTTTAATATAAATTGATTAAAATTTTTTTGGATTTTTAGCATATTGTTTAAAGACAGAAGAAACTTTACACTTTAGTTGTGTCAGCAGCGTGGATATTTTTTGATAACTCTCCCGCTTAAACAAAAAACTTCTGTAATAATCATCAGTATTCCAAGAGGGTAAATCAAGATAAAATAAAGTAGTTATCTGGACATACATAGTAGTTATATGGATATACAAGTAATAAAATTAGATCAGTTTAATTGTTTAAAGCTAATACCTGTTAAACGAAAGACAATAAACTTTAATGAGGCTTAAAGTTTTAAAATATTAAGCTGTGTGGTTTTACGCTATGCTGTCTTTCCGTTAGCTAAACCTCTAAAAATATAAATATTAAGAAAGCCACTCAGATTCATTATAATATATTGATTTATAAAGAATTGATTATTCTTTGTTTGAAAAAACTTTACTATCATAAACTTCTTTTGTTTCAATCCCTCTTATAATAAATTAATTAAAATCATTCATTTGTGCATCATAAATGGGATTAACGTGTGGATAAAGCCTATTGAAGAAAGGCATAAAAATAATTCTTATTAATGTTCTTAAGTGCTAAAAGTTATCATAACATTGGAAAAATAGTATAATGGCGCAGGCTTGCTCTTTTATTAAGTATAAAGATGTTGGTGCAACAATAGCTTTACTATTATAACATTTACGGGTATTGTTGTGTAATGGAGAAGAGCGTTGAGAGAGGTTTCTTAAAAAAGATATGTAAATTGGTAACACGATGGTGTTTTGTTCTTTTATAGGTACATAAAAAAGAAGTCATTGATAGCCTTTTATTTATTCAGGTGGTGTTTTGGGGGCTCTTTTCCAATATTGTTGCGCCTCAAAAATGACGACCACAAATAATGAAAGGATGAGGGGTATAATCAAATAAAACATTCTAAAGACAATAAGTGCTGCAATAACATCGGTTGGATTTATATTGGGCATGCCTGTTATGAAGAGAGCTTCAAGAACTCCTACTCCTCCTGCTGGAGCATTAGAGAGAAGAGTTATCGTAAAAGATGCTAGGAAAACACCAAGAACAGAGATAAAATGAATATCTGCGTTATGTGGGAGAACAGCATATATAATTCCTGCTGCTCCTAAAAGCTCTAGAGGGCTAATGAGAAGCTGTTGAATAACAATTTTCAGTCGTGGATAGGAAAGTTGAATTTTCTTCCCCAAGCGTAAGGGTTTTAACTGAAGCCAGCTGCCAAACGTATAAAGTGCTATACAGCTGAGTAAAATTGCTCCAGCCGTTGTTCCGAGCCATTCAGGAAGTTCTTTATGAATGAGGGTGATAATTTCGGGTTGCAGCACCAAAACGATTCCCAAAAGTAAGATTGTGCCGATTACAAAAGTAAAAGAGCAAAAACCTACTAATATTGCGATTTCTGTTCCGTTTAATCCTTTCATTTTATAGGCGCGATAGCGTACAACGGCACCAGAAAAAACTGAAGCACCGATATTGTGTGAAAGAGCGTAGGTTGTAAATGAACATATAGCGATAAAAATCCAAGAAATTTTATGGCCTAGATGTTGCAAGGCAATTCGATCATATCCAGCAAGAGCAGCATAAGCTAGGAGAGAACATAAACAGGCTAATAACCAGTGCTGTGCATTTAAATTGCTCAAGCGCTCCAATACATCCCCAAATGAAATGGCAGAGAGCTTCATGTAAAGAATTCGAATAGATACCAGCATTGCTAAGATACCAATCAATGGCCATATAAATTGCTTTATTTTCACGATTCTGTATCCATTTTATGTTTTCTGTAAATTTTCATGATTGAGCATATTCCTTACAGATCTTCGTTCTGTTATATACTCTATAATGCCATTGGCAATTTCTTCATCATCTGTTACTACAACATCAGCACCTAAATCAATGAGATATGTTGTCTCTGTGTCGGATAATGCATGTGTGATTATCTGGATATCTTTCTTCATATCACGGATATTCACGATACATTCTCCTACTTCAATGGTACTTCGCATTGTAATAACAACTTTATGTGCATTATTTATATTTGCTGCGTTCATTATTTCTTGTTGAATGATATTGCCGCAAATAGCCTCAAAGCCATCTGCAATCGCTTTATCAGAGAGGCGTTTTGATTCTTCTACGATCACTATAGGTTCACCTTTATTTATTAAAGATAATGCAACACACTTACCGATACGACCATAGCCAATAATTACGATATGGTTGTTTTTTAAGGTCATCGGTAAAAAATCTTGGTCAGGATCTTGTGGATCAATATCAATAATTATTTGGGTATTTTGTGAAGATGCAGAATTTTTTTCTAGACGTTTTTTAATTTTATTACAGGCAATGAAAACAAGAGGATTGAGCAAAATAGAAAAAATTGCTCCTCCAAGAATTAAATCATGAGCGTCATTGTTTAAAAGTCCTAAGCTTAAACTTAAACCAGCAAGGATAAAGGAAAATTCTCCGATTTGGGCAAGGCTTGCAGAAATAGTCAAAGCTGTTGCATTAGAATAGCGAAAAGCTTTAACGATGAAAAAGGCAACAGCAGATTTTCCGATTACGATAATGAATAAGGTTGCTAAGAGAGGGAAAAAATGAGTTAAGAGTTTCTCGGGGTCAAATAACATGCCTACAGAAACAAAAAAGAGAACAGAAAAAGCATCGCGCAGTGGTAAAGATTCTTCCGCGGCACGGTGGCTTAATTCTGATTCGCTCATGACCATACCAGCAAAAAAAGCACCAAGAGAAAGAGAAACTCCAAATAAATGAGCGGCTCCGAAAGCTACTCCTAATGCAATAGCAAAGACGCTAAGACGAAATAATTCACGTGATCCCGATTGTGCGCTCATTTTTAAAAGCCATGGGATAACGCGTCGCCCAATGACGAGCATAAGTGCAATAAATAAAATTACTTTTAGGATGGTGAGACCAAAAATACCCCAAATACTTAAATCCAACCATTGAACAAGAGGATCCAACGCTTCTTTTTTGGTATTGCTGAGGGC
Source organism: Bartonella sp. MM97QHHN (assembly GCF_042194285.1). Classification (NCBI taxonomy): domain Bacteria; kingdom Pseudomonadati; phylum Pseudomonadota; class Alphaproteobacteria; order Hyphomicrobiales; family Bartonellaceae; genus Bartonella; species Bartonella sp. MM97QHHN. Next base: position 67,426 of record NZ_JBHIMS010000022.1, read on the forward strand.
ACTTGCCAAGGAAGGGATGAGGACAAGTATAAGGACCATTGCTAAATCCTCAATAATCAACCATCCAACGGCAATGCGTCCTTTTTCTGTTTCAATAAGATGACGCTCTTGCAAAGCACGTAGCAGGATAACGGTACTTGCTATGGATAAAGCAAGACCGAAGATCAAACTACCACTAAAGCCCCATCCCATAATCAGACCAAGGCACAAACCTAGAAAAGTAGAAAATGCCATTTGTGCAATAGCAGCGGGGACAGCAATAGCTTTGACAGATAAAAGGTCTTTTAATGAAAAGTGGAGCCCAACACCAAACATCAGCAAAATAATACCAATTTCAGCAAGTTGATTAATGATGACGGAATCTATTTTAAATCCGCCTGTATTGGGTCCCACAATAACACCAGCTAACAAATAGCCTACAAGTGGTGAAATACGTAAACGGCTAGCAATCATTCCCAAGAGAAATGCTAAACATAAGCCTGCAACAATAGTTGTGATAAGTGGTGTGTCGTGGAGCATGGATTATTTACTATTCTTGATCAAAAAGCGAATGAATGAAAACGACTATATTTCTATGAGAAGAGAGGCGAGATGTACCATACGCATTAAAGGGCATTTTTATTTCACTTTGATATTTGCACGATTATTTCGCTCACGCCACCAATTTCCTAGCAGGAGTAAAATAGGAGCAGCAATAAAGATAGAGGATGATGTTGCAATAATAATCCCAAAGACCATGGGTAATGCAAAATTATGAACAGCACTTCCACCCCATATCGCCATGGGGAGCATCGCAAGAATTGTTGTGGCTGATGTAAAAAAACAACGTACCAGAACCTGATTAATGGACAGATCAATCAGTTCGCGCAACGGCATTTTTTTATAAAGACGCATATTTTCGCGCATCCTATCATAGACGACAACTTTATCATTTATAGAATATCCAACAATTGTTAAGAGTGCGGCGATAGCCGTTAAATTAAAATCAAATTGAAATAAAGCAAAAAAGCCAATCATTTTTGTGGTGTCTAGAATGAGAGTGATAATTGCTCCAATGGCAAAGAACCACTCGAAGCGTAACCATATATAGAGAGACATGGCAATAGCCGCAAGAATAACAGCAGTAAAAGCAGCTGTGGCAAGCTCACCTGAAATTTTGGGACCAACAATTTCTATTTGATCGAATGTGGTATCGGGATAGATATTTTGTACAGCTGTTTTGACCTTATCAATGGCGGTGGTTTGTTGTGCTTCGCCACCGCTTTGTTTCTGCATGCGAATTAATACGGTATTTTCGTTATCAATATTTTGCAAGGTAATTTCACCAATATTAAGAGTAGAAAGCTTGGAACGCAGAGTTGCTAGATCTGCTGGTCCTTTCGTGGTAATACTCATTTGGCTTCCGCCAATGAAATCAATACCAAAATTCAATCCAGGCTTAAAAAAGAGAAAAACTGAAGCCATTGATAAAACAATTGAGACGCCAATACCAATGAAACGTGCTTTCATAAAGTGGAAAGTTGTGTTTTGTGACATGATGTTGAAAGCAGAGTGAATATGCAATTTTTTAATTTTCCATTTACGAACGATCCAAATCATGATGATGCGTACAATGGTGATATTTGTAAACATGGAGATGATAATACCAAGCAACATTGTTACGGCAAAACCACGAACGGGGCCGGTCCCGAACCAAAATAGTAAGACGGTCGCTATAATTGCTGTAACATTTGCATCAACAATGGTTGCAAAAGCGTGTTTAAATCCACGATCTAGGGCTGCAAAAGCACCCACACCTTTTCGACTTTCTTCACGGATACGTTCATTGATAAGGATATTAGCATCAACGGCAATACCGATACCTAAAATAATACCAGCAATACCAGGCAGCGTAAGCGTAGCTCCCAAAAGACTCAGTGCAGCAAATGTTAAAATTGTATGCAGAGCTAGCGCTATATTGGCAATTAATCCCCAAATACGATAGAGAAGAAAAATAAAAATTGCAACAAGAATAAAGCCAATTATGCCGGTGTAAAGTCCCATTTGGATGGCATCAGCACCAAGATTTGGACCTACAGTTCTCTCTTCAATGACCGTGAGTGGTGCGGGGAGGGAACCAGCACGAAGCAGAGCAGCCAGAGTTGAGGCTTCTTTGGGGTCAAAGTTTCCTGTAATTTGACCTTGTCCATTGGGAATGACACTATTGATGGTCGGAGCGGTTAAAACCTTATTATCCAGAACAATGGCAAAAGGACGGTTAATATTTTGTCGTGTTATATCAGCAAATATTTTTGCGCCAGCGGAATCTAGCGTAAATGAAATAATGGAACGTCCTGGTATTTGGGGGTCAAAACCTGCACGGGCATCTTTCAGGACATTTCCATCTAAAGCAATTTGATCATAAATTGCATAATGTTGTGTTGCATCAGTGTATCCAGGGAGAATAGAAACACCTATAGGGGGATTATTGGGGTCCACATTAGAAGGAACAAGATGAAAACTCATCTTAGCGGTTGTTCCTAAAAGATCACGCAGTTGTTTTGGATCTTGTAGTCCAGGCAATTGGACCATAATACGATCATTTCCAACCTTTTGGATGGCTGGTTCTGAAACACCAACTTGATCTATACGACGACGGATGATTTCTAAGCTTTGTTCAATAGCATTGCTGACACGGTCTTTTATACCAGCTTCTGTTAATGTGACGCGGAGAGTTTCATTTTGAGCACTGATCGTGATGTTATGTTCTGTTGTGCCAAAGCTACTGTGTATGGGGGTTATTAATGTTTTCAAAGCAGAGAGTGCTTTTTCAGTTTGCGATGGATCAGAAATAAGGGCAATAACGCTATCTTCAACGATACGCACACTTGAGGTGCGGATTTGTTTTTCACGCAATACATTGCGCACATTGCTTAAAACTATATGTAACTGATCGCGTTTTAACGTTTTGCTATCAACCTCGAGCAGGAGAGAAGAGCCTCCTTGAAGGTCAAGACCAAGTGCTACACGGGTGTCGGGTAAGAATTTCGAGTTTTTAACTTGTTCGTGTGAAAATAAATTGGGTAAGGCAACATAAATGCTGCTTAAAAGAATAAAACAATAAAGGGTAGTTAACCAACCAGGTGTACGCATGATATATTCCGTAAATAGGCAATCTAACAGTTATTCAAAGTTAAAAGCACAAGTAAAATAAGATGATCGTTTTTATATTCAAGGAAGAGAATTAAGTGTGTTCATTGGGAGGAGCGCGTTTATTTGAGAAATATTGTGTTTTAACGTTACGAAATCGTGTGTCAACAGCTGGAATCCTTATTAAAAAGAAATCCAATGTTAGGATTTTTTGAAAGGTCCTCATAAAAATAGATTCTGTATGGAGTGTTACAAGTTTTTTGTTTTCAGTTGTGGTAACATTCACATGATCACATTTATGATGTAAATCAAATCTATTCGTTTTAATGACGTTATTGGTGTGTGATTGTTTGATTAAATAAGCACGCGTTTCTAGGTTGCTCGTCAAGAATACACCTAAACTGGATAGAAAAATCCAGGTTGTCAAAGGAAGAAAATCTTCTTTTTTGCAATAAAGGTGCAAAAAAAACATGCTAGAGTGCCTTCTTTAATCTTATTGAGTTCAGCTTATTTATCATTCTTTTATCTTATTATCAGTATTATAGGATAAGGGAAAGCTTTTATAAGATTATTCTATAAAAGTTGAAAACATCTACTTTATACCATATTTAAAAGAGAGAAATAAAATCCTTTTTGTGCTCATAAGGTAGATATGTATTCATTTTGTAGAAAAAACATCCACATACTTTTCCTTCTTTTGGGGATTATCTTTGTATTTAATTCTGGTGCATGGGGTAATAGGGGGGCACAAAATACAATTGTCGAACAAACGATAGCTTCTTATTCAGTTGATGAAATTATTCAGCAACAACAGTTGATTATTGAGACTCTTGAAGAAAATACTGAAACTTTAAAAAGAGATTTTGACAGAAAGCCAGAAGATGAGCGTGCTTTAGAAGAATTACGGTTACGTGCACAAGATATCAGTGAACGTGCTATTGAGGCAGCATTTGTTTTGCGTCCTCCTCTTAATGAGATTAATACACTTCTTGATCAATTAATGGAGCTCCATCGTGAGGTGAAAAAACTGAAAAGCTCAGTGAAGGAATATTCCTACTTGATAGAGCAAAAAGCTAAAATTAACAGTATCATGCTTCGTTTTGAAGCAATTTTCTTAGCGGCAAATAGAATAGCTGAACTTTCCATTTCTCAATCTCGGGAGCTTTTTAAACGCACGCTTACGTATAGGCTTGAGTTTTCGATTCCGATGGTTAAACATCTCGCCCAAAAAACAAAAGAGGCTTCATCAGATTTTCTTGTGTTGTTAAATTCTTGGTGGAATTTTATATTTTACTTCAAGTTTTTACAACTATTTCTTTGCTTTTTAATTCCACTTTTTATTACTTTGGGACTTTCGTATTTTTCTCAAAAAGTTCTTGTTCATGTGTATTGCCACTTTACGAAGTCTAATGAGGAAATATCTTATTTACAACGCTTATTGATCGCCTTTATTTCAGTTTTCTTACCTTCACTTGTATGTATTCTTTGCGTTTATCTTGTGTTGTTTTTGTTTCGTAGTTTTAACTTAGATCCAGGTAAACTTACAACAGTTTTTGATATGATAGGTTGTCAAATTATTTTATTATTTTTAATCAATCGATTAGCTGTTGTTCTTCTATCATCGAATAGTCCCCATGTGCGTCTTCTCAGTATTGCACCATCGTCTGCTTATCAATTAGTGATTTTACTCACGTCTTTAGGGGGTATTTTGGCATTTGACGCTGTTCTTGATAGTATTTATCAAATCATTTCAGCGCCTCTATCTTTGACAATTGCTAAAAGTTTTATTGCTGTTTTTCTTGTAGCGATATTGCTATTTATAATATCATTTGTACCTTTGCGGTTTAGACGTAGGCGTGTTCAAGAAGAAAAAAAAGAGCCATACTTTTGGCCATTTTATATACGCATTCCTCTTATTGGCTTGGGGTTACTGCTCTTTGTATTGAATTTTTTAGGTTATGTTGGACTTGCGCGTTTTATTACGCAGCAAATTATGATTGATGGAGCATTTTTAGTTCTCATGTATTTAGGAATACAAAGCGCTCAAGCACTTGGAACTAAAGACCAATTTATTAAAACAACGGTTGGTCATCTTTTGATGCAGAGGTTTCATTTAGAAGAAAAAACGATGAATCAATTGGGAGTTTTTATGAGCGTTTTTCTCAATTTATTTGTTGTTATATTTTGTGCAATGCCAATTGCTGTACAGTTTGGATTTTCCTATTCTGATTTAAAAGCAGTTTTGTGGCAATCGGTGACCGGTTTTCAGATTGGAAATATTAGTCTTTCTTTGATTTCTCTTGTAACAGGAATTATTTCTTTTTGTGTTTGCTGGTTTCTTATTCGCCGATTTATTGGTTGGTTAGATAATGTGGTGTTGGTTCATGGAGAGTTCGATTCTGGTATACGTAATTCTATCAAAACAGTGATAAGTTATGGAGGCGTTGTTGTATCTGCTTTGACCGGATTATCAATGGCAGGTTTGGATCTTAGAAATTTCGCTCTTATTGCTGGAGGACTTTCACTTGGTATAGGTTTTGGTTTACAGAATATTGTCCAAAACTTTGTCTCTGGACTTATTATTTTAGTTGGAAGACCATTTAAAATAGGAGACTATATAGAATCTGGATCAGTAGGGGGGGTTGTTAAGCGTATTAGTGTGCGTGCAACGGAACTTGAGACCATTCAGCGTAAGACGATTATTATTCCCAATTCAAGCCTTATTAATAACAGCGTTAGTAATTGGACACGACGTAATAAAGTAGGACGAATTGATATACCAGTTACTGTATCATCTAAGGTTTCTCCAGAGCATGTTGCTGAAATTTTGTTAGAGATTGCTTCTGCGACAGAAGGCGTTTTAAAAAATCCTATCCCACAGGTAAGTTTTACAGCATTTGATCGTAAGAGTTTTTCCTTTAATTTGGCTATTTATGTGCCTAATATTACCTTATCTTCTCATGTAACCAATGCTCTTCGATTTAGCCTATATAAGCGTTTTGCTGAGGAAGGAATCTTAGAATGCTAAAATATACTTATATTTTGATTACAGTTATTCTATTAAGTATTTTTACCATAACAGCTTTTGCTGCAACAGTGAAGAATACTGATTTAAAGATACAATCTCTTATTGTTGTTGAAGGAAGTATACCTTCAACAATTTCTTTAAATACTCATCAAACAATTACAATTTGTATGAAGGGATGTTTTATAACTTTTCCTAATAAAGACCGTTTTGCAATAAAGGCAGATGATATTATAGAAATCAGTAGGGGAAGAGCAATTTTTAAATAAAATGATTGAGAATTTTTGTTTGGGGACAAGATTTAGAAGGATAATGATATTGTCGTATTAATAATCTCATCCTTTAGAAAATGGTAAAAAAAAGTATGATTTTAGTATAAAATGGATGTTTTTTTATACTATGTATAATCTACAGTATGCATTTTGGATGTAAGAATATTGAGGTATTTATAATATTGTTAATGAACATCGATTATCTAAAAATAATTACATCATTTTTAGATTTTTTTCATTAAAAAGGCATAAAATATACTATTTTGTGATTTTTTTGCGGTATTTTTGATACAAAATGTTTTATATTTCATCATTTTAAAAATATAATAGGTATTTTTATTAAATATTTATTATTTAAAGTATTAATTATTCTAATATTTTAAAATTTATTTGATAATATTAAATTTTGGTGTAATGATATATTATTATAGTGATAAATTTAAATGTAAATATAAAGGAGTAAATGCAATTTTACAGCATAAGATTTTATAAAACTTTGTTTTTCTAAATGTGATTTTTGATTATATTTAAATTTAGCAATGGGGTATAATTTTATGAATACAAAATTTATAACAGCATCTGTTTTTTCTTTGATTTCACCTTCTATAGTACAGGCTGCAGATGTGGTGGCTCACGAAGAGCCATTACATGTTGCCTCAGAAGTTGTTGCTTCTTCACCTTTTTCTTGGGCAGGTTTTTATTTCGGGGGGCAAGTTGGTGGCTTTTCAAGTAAGACTTCTGCAATAACGCGTGATGTTGATATTCCTCTCTATCCCGATGAGGAGAGTAAAAGTAAACCATGGGTGCCTGTCGAGAAGCAGTATATGCCTGAGCTTTCTGGATTTATAGGTGGTTTTTATGCGGGTGTTAATTTTGATCTCGGTAATAATTTTATTGTGGGGATTGATACGGATATGCTTTTAACGGAAAAAAAGGATACAAAAACAAGATTTCAGGCTGATGAAACGAGTGCAGGTGGTCCTAACACTGGTGGATCGGGCACTGAAGGATCGGGTACTGATACTGAGGAATTAGGTACAGAAGGAAAAAGTCGAAAAAAGGCAAAACTTGTCAGAAGACAGGGTAGAGACTTTTCTCGCTCTTCTGCAGAGGATAAAGAAGAGAAAGACAGTTTAACGTTTAATCATACGTTAAAACAAAAATGGACAGGTGCTACACGGGTGCGTGTTGGGTTTTCTGCGGGGCATGTGATGCCTTATATTGCTGGTGGTGTTGCTTATGGACAGTTTCAAGATATTTTGTCGACAGTAATTACGGGAGGTGAGCCATTTAATAGGACATCGGATGTAACAAAAACGATGATTGGTTATACTCTCGGTGGTGGTGTTGATTTTGCAATGACAGATCATCTTGTTGTGCGTGCGGAATATCGTTACTCAGATTTTGGTAAAAGGAAATTTAAAGACGAGATTGAAGTTAAGTATAAGACGAATGATTTTCGCGCAGGAATAGCTTACAAATTCTAATTTTGTATGATAAAGGAGCTTAAATTTAAGAGGTCCTATTTCTTCGATAGGGCCTTTATTTTTTAATTTTATGCATTGTAAACACTATTTTATGGTGAAAAAAGGGGGGCTTTGACTTTGAGTGAGAATGAGGAGGTAAGGAAGAGTTACTCAGATTCTTAATTGTTAAGAATAAAAAATTTTTAGTTCACGAGGTGTGGTTGAAACATTTGTTGGCAAAGAAGGATTGCTTCGTCTTTCATATTATTACAGTTATCACTTTATAATACCGTTATAGAGTTGCAAACAGTAAACTTAAAGAGAGTTTTTACTATCTAAGTAATGAGAAAATAAAGAAAATTCACATAGAGTGGTGCGGACGGCGTGCACGTTTGTGCAACAATTTTTTCTTCCCTTAGAACTCTCTAGAATATCACCTGATAGCACAGTTTATCTTTTTTCTATTTAATAACTAATTGTTTTTATTTTATTTTATTTATTAAATTGCCTTTTATATATAATCTTGGTACCAGATGAAAGTGCTCCAAGTGTAATTCAAAAGGTGTTTTTAAAAAGGTGGTTCGAAGAACGTGATAGACTGTCTGTCTTATCTGTAAAAAATCTATCTAAAGGAAAATATGCTGACAGAGCTGGTTTATGGCTTATCAAAACTACACCAGATCAAGGATGATGGCTTTTTAGGTTTGACCTCAATAAAAGACGACGAGAAATGGGATTAGGCTCTTGTCGCTATGTATCTTTAAAAGAAGCACTGTTCAAAGCTTTAGCTTATCGTGATCTTTTAAATCAAAGAATTGACCCGATTCGCCGAAAACAAAAAGAAAATTTGCGTCGAGCAGGGGGGATTTCTTTACGAGAAATTGCCTCTAGTGCTTTTGAAGCGAAAAAAAACGAATTGAAAAATGAAGGAAAAGCAGCAAGCTGGTTAACACCTCTTGAGTTACATGTTTTTCCTAAACTTGGTGATACGCCAATCATTGAACTGACGCAAATTGATATAAAAGGATGCATTTCTTCCATTTGGAAGACAAAAAACGAAACAGCAAGTAAAGCTCTATCCCGCTTGAATATAGCTATAAAACATGCGGCGGCACTTGGTATAGATGTGGATATGCAATTAAAAGCAAAAGCTTTATTAGAAAAGTTTATTCAAAATACCCAAAATATTCCAGCTATGCCATGGAAAGAAATGCCTAAGTTTTTTCAATCTTAAAATGATGAGCTTGTATCACATCTAGCTTTAAAACTTCTTATTTTGACGGTTTTTTGTTTTATACCAATCAGGCATATTCGATCAGAAGAGATTTATGGATCAATATGGATTATCTCAAAAGAAAATATGAAGAGAATTGTTGGAAAGGTTTCTGATTTTCATGTGCCGCTTACAGCTGAAGCGCTTGCTGTTATTGAAAAAGCAAAAAATAGAAAAAATGGTTTTTTATTTGCTGAGAGTTTTGAAAAGCCTATATCTGATGTAGCACTTTCTAAATTCATGAAAGACAAAGGTTTTGATTATAGACTTCATGGTTTCAGATCGATTCTGTGGGACTGGATAGCAGAGACAACGTCAGCACCATTTGAAATTGCAGAATCTGTTCTTGCGTATTCAGTTGGGAATTCAGTGACAAAGGCTTACATGCGGACGGATTTTTTAGAATAGCGCCGTGCCCTCTTAGAACAAGGGGCGTCTTTTATATCCGGAGAGGCTTGATAATTGTTATGTCTATTGTCGCGTCAGGTGTCTAAGAAACACTTAAGCGATTAGCGGATAGATTACGATATAATCTCTCTTTCCTCGCTTTAAAAGCGGGGAGGGGGTAAAGCTTTCAGTTTTTGGTTAGCCACTGTTTAAAATGTGCAAAGACATTGTCTATTGCATCCATAAGACGAGCAAAATAAAGGATAACCATAAAAGAGGGATGAATGCCATCCATTTTATCAAGCGAGACATCATTTTCACGCTTTTGTAGGTCATGATGATTTCTTGAAGTATTTCTTTTTCTGCTTCTGTAAGCTCTATATCGTCTTGTGTTTTTTTTCTA